>NZ_SZVK01000022.1:0-56664 GCF_005280595.1 Escherichia sp. MR
GCTGATAGAAACAGAAGCCACTGGAGCACCTCAAAAACACCATCATACACTAAATCAGTAAGTTGGCAGCATCACCCACGCGGCATAAGAAGACGATCAAATCCTAAAATTGCTTTCATATTTTATCCTTAAAAATTCTATGAGCCTGATAAATTTATATTATTTTTAACCACTGTGTATATTGGTATATGCCTCCGAAATCGGAGTTATCAACATGAGTTCAAGAATTTTTGGGATGGGGAAAATGAAAGTGAGATTATCTAAATGTATTTATAATATGACTAAATAAACTACATACAAAAAAGGTCACCGAAGTGACCCTTTTCAGAACATTTGCTGATTACGCGTAGCCGTAGCTCATCAGGCGCTGATAACGACGATTTTTTAAATCTTCAGTGCTTAACACGTCGAGATCGGCCAGATCCGCCAGCAGTTGCGCTTTCAAAGACGCCGCCATCGCTTCCGGGTTACGGTGAGCGCCGCCCAGCGGTTCCGGGATGATGGAGTCGATCAATTTCAGTTCTTTCAGACGCGGAGCGATGATGCCCATCGCTTCAGCCGCCAGCGGCGCTTTATCGGCGCTCTTCCACAGAATGGACGCACAACCTTCCGGCGAGATAACAGAATAGGTGCTGTATTGCAGCATATTCACTTTATCGCCCACGCCAATCGCCAGCGCGCCACCAGAACCACCTTCACCAATAACGGTACAAATAGTCGGTACGCTAAGGCGAGACATCTCACGCAGGTTGCGTGCGATGGCTTCTGACTGACCACGCTCTTCTGCGCCCACGCCCGGATATGCCCCCGGTGTGTCGATAAAGGTGATGATTGGCATCTTAAAGCGTTCAGCCATTTGCATCAGACGCAGTGCTTTGCGGTAACCTTCTGGCGCTGGCATACCAAAATTACGGCGAATTTTCTCTTTGGTTTCACGACCTTTCTGGTGACCAATAATCATCACCGGACGACCATCAAGACGTGCGATGCCACCGACGATAGCTTTGTCATCTGCATACGCGCGGTCACCTGCCAGTTCGTCAAATTCATCAAATGCCAGGCGAACGTAATCCAGGGTATAAGGACGCTGTGGATGGCGAGCCAGTTGCGCAATTTGCCATGCACCGAGATCGGCGAAGATTTTACGCGTCAGTTCTACGCTTTTTTCACGCAGACGATGCACTTCTTCATCGATGTTAATATCCAGTTTCTCATCCTGGCGGCTAACCGCAGTCAGAGAATCGATTTTCGCTTCCAGCTCTGCAATCGGCTGTTCAAAATCAAGGAAATTCAGACTCATAGTATTCCTGTATTAGTCAAACTCCAGTTCCACCTGCTCCGAACCAATGAGGCCACGGAGATCGTTTAATAAACGATCGCTCGGAGAGACACGCCACGTCGCGCCAAAACGCAACCGCGCACGTGCATCCGCCCTCTGATAGTAGAGATGTACTGGAATTGTCCCAGAGCGGTGGGGTTCCAGAGACTGACGGAGTCGGTTTAAAAGCTGGTCATCAATTTGCCTGTCCGTCAGCGAGATAGCAAGCCCGCGAGCATATTTTTCCCGGGCTTCGTCAATATCCATCACTTCGCGAGCGGTCATTTTAAGCCCACCGCTGAAGTCATCAAAGCTGACCTGTCCGCTGACGATAAGTATGCGGTCTTTTTCCAGCAATTGCTGGTATTTATCCAGGGCGTCAGTAAACAACATGACTTCCAGGCGCCCGGAACGGTCATCCAGCGTGCAGATACCGATACGATTGCCGCGCTTGGTGACCATAACCCGCGCGGCAATAACGAGCCCCGCAGCCGTGGTGACTTTACCACGTTCTGTCGGGTGCATGTCTTTCAGCCTTACGCCTCCGACATAACGCTCAATCTCTTTTAAATACTGGTTGATAGGGTGTCCCGTCAGGTACAGACCTAACGTTTCACGTTCCCCATCTAACACCACCTGCTCCGGCCACGGTTGGCAGCTGGCGTAGGATTGTTCAATTTGCTCAGGCTCTTCCGCCAGTACGCCAAACATATCGGCCTGGCCGATGGCTTCTGCTTTCGCGTGTTGATCTGCCGCTTTTAACGCATCGCCCAGCGAGTTCATCAGCGCCGCACGGTGTGGCCCCAGACGGTCAAACGCCCCGGACATGATCAGTTTTTCCAGCACTCGCCGGTTCAACTTTTTCGTGTCGGTACGGGCGCAGAGATCAAAAAGCTCGCGGAAGTAACCACCTTTATTTCGGGCTTCGATGATTGCCTCAATTGGCCCCTCACCTACCCCTTTGATGGCGCCAATACCATACACGATTTCGCCGTCGTCGTTGACGTGGAAATGGTAAAGACCGGAGTTTATATCCGGCGGCAGGATTTTCAGCCCCATCCGCCAGCACTCATCCACCAGGCCAACCACCTTCTCGGTGTTGTCCATATCGGCGGTCATTACCGCCGCCATAAACTCCGCCGGATAGTGCGCCTTCAGCCATAACGTTTGATATGACACCAAAGCATAGGCTGCGGAGTGCGATTTGTTAAATCCGTAACCGGCGAATTTCTCCACCAGGTCGAAGATTTTCATCGCCAGTTCGGCGTTGATCCCGTTCTTTTCTGCACCTTCAGCAAATACAGAACGCTGCTTAGCCATCTCTTCCGGCTTTTTCTTACCCATCGCACGGCGCAGCATATCCGCGCCACCGAGGGTATAACCAGAAAGCACCTGCGCAATCTGCATGACCTGTTCCTGATACAGGATGATGCCGTAGGTTGGCTCCAGTACCGGTTTCAGGCTTTCATGCTGCCACTGTACGTCCGGATAGGAGATTTCTTCGCGACCATGTTTACGGTCGATAAAGTTATCCACCATCCCTGATTGCAACGGGCCGGGGCGGAACAGTGCCACCAGTGCGATCATATCTTCGAAGCAGTCAGGTTGCAGACGCTTGATCAGGTCTTTCATGCCGCGCGATTCAAGCTGGAATACCGCCGTGGTTTCCGAGCGTTGCAGCATGTCAAAACTTTTCTTGTCATCCAGCGGGATCGCAGCGATATCCAGCGGCGGCTCGCCATTCTTCGCTCGCCGCTTGTTGATCATCTCCAGCGCCCAGTTGATGATGGTGAGCGTACGCAAACCAAGGAAGTCGAACTTCACCAGCCCGGCATATTCAACGTCGCTTTTATCAAATTGAGTGACTGGATGTTTGCCCTCTTCATCGCAATAAAGCGGCGCAAAATCGGTAATTTTGGTCGGCGCGATAACCACCCCACCGGCGTGTTTACCAGCGTTACGGGTGACCCCTTCCAGCTTGCGCGCCATGTCGATGAGCGCCTTAACTTCTTCATCCGCTTCGTAGATTTCTGGCAGTTGCGGTTCAGCTTCAAACGCTTTCGCCAGCGTCATCCCCGGATCGAGCGGGATCAGTTTCGAGATACGATCGACAAAGCCATATGGATGCCCTAGCACGCGACCTACGTCGCGGATCACCGCTTTTGCCGCCATCGTACCGAAGGTGATGATCTGCGATACCGCATCACGACCATACATGTCCGCCACGTGTTCGATAACCTGGTCGCGTTTCTCCATACAGAAGTCAACGTCAAAGTCAGGCATGGAGACACGTTCCGGGTTAAGGAAACGTTCGAACAGCAGGTCAAATTCCAGTGGATCGAGGTCGGTGATTTTCAGCGCATAAGCCACCAGTGAACCCGCACCGGAGCCACGGCCTGGCCCTACCGGTACGCCGTTATCTTTCGACCACTGGATAAATTCCATAACGATGAGGAAGTAGCCGGGGAAGCCCATCTGGTTGATAACCTGAAGTTCAGTATCCAGACGTTCGTCATATTCCGGGCGACGCTTAAGACGCTCTTCCTCGTCAGGGAATAAAAATGCCAGACGCTCTTCCAGCCCTTCTTTTGCGCGCTTGACCAGATAATCTTCGGTGCTCATGTCCCCGGTCGGGAACTGTGGCAGGAAGTATTCACCAAGACGCACAGTTACGTTACAGCGTTTGGCGATCTCAACGGTGTTGGCAAGGGCTTCGGGGATGTCGGCAAACAGCTCGCACATCTCCTCTTCGCTACGCATATATTGCTGCGGCGAATAGTTACGCGGGCGTTTAGGATCATCCAGGGTAAAGCCGTCGTGGATAGCGACGCGGATTTCATGCGCGTCAAAGTCGCTGCTGTCGATAAAGCGCACGTCGTTGGTCGCCACGACGGGCAAACCGCGCGCTTCCGCCAGTTCTACCGCCGCGTGCAGATAGCTTTCTTCGTCCGGCCTGCCGGTGCGGATCAGTTCGAGAAAATAGCGATCCGGGAAGTGTTCTTCATAAAACGCAACGCACTCATCTACCAGCGTGCTGTTACCACGCAAAAGGCTGCGTCCGACATCGCCCATGCGCCCACCGGAAAGGAGGATCAGCCCTTCGTTTAATTCGATTAGCCAGTCGCGATCGATGATCGGCCCGGCAGCACCGTACCCGCGCTGATACGCTTTTGAGATCAGCAACGTCAGATTCTGATAGCCGGTATTGTTCGCCGCCAGTACCGTCAGGTGAGTTAACTCATCCCCCAACAGGTCGCACTGGACATTAAAATCCGCCCCGACGATGGGCTTAATCCCCGCGCCATGTCCCGCTCCGTAGAACTTCACCAGACCGCAAAGGTTGGTGAAATCGGTGATCGCCAGTGCAGGCATACCCAACGCCGCCGCCTTTTTTACCAGCGGCGCGGTTTTTGCCAGGCCATCGATCATCGAGTAGTCGCTGTGCACCCGCAGGTGAACGAAACGTGGTTCAGACATCTTCAGATTCCGGTTTACTTAATCTCGACACAAGAATCAGGACGCAAGTCCCAGTGCGCGTTTGACAGGGCCAAAGCTGCGCCGATGGTGTTCGGTCGCGCCGTGTTCAGCCAGTTTTTCAAGATGAAAAGCTGTTGGATACCCTTTGTGTTGGGCAAAGCCATATTGTGGATAAACGATGTCCAGCGCCGCCATTTCAGCGTCGCGCGTCACTTTCGCCAGAATAGACGCCGCACTGATTTCCGGCACGCGGCTGTCGCCTTTAACTACAGCCATCGACGGCATCGGTAATTTCGGACAGCGGTTACCATCAATCAACACATATTCCGGGACGATATGCAGTCCCGCAACCGCACGCTGCATCGCCAGCATGGTCGCGTGTAGAATATTCAGTTCGTCGATTTCATGAGGTTCCACGCGACCCAGACTCCAGCTTAACGCTTTCTCTTTAATCTCTTCATACAACGCCAGACGGCGTTTTTCGCTCAGCTTTTTGGAATCATTCAGCCCGACAATCGGGCGCGCCGGGTCGAGGATTACGGCAGCGGTGACAACCGCGCCAACCAACGGCCCACGTCCGACTTCATCCACACCCGCAACGAGCTGCGTGTGCGGATAAACAAATTCGATCATTGTGCTAACTCCAGAACGGCTTGTGCCGCCTGCTCATCGGCATTGCAGCGGATCTGCTGATGCAGTTCGCGGAAGGTGTCGTGCATCGCGTGGCTGGTTTTCCCGTTCGCCAACAGCGGTAACAACGCCTCTGCCAGTTTTTGCGGCTCACACTCTTCCTGCAATAACTCTTTGACTAACTCTCTGCCCGCCAGCAAATTGGGTAGAGAGACATAATCAGTTTTCACCAGTCGCTTCGCCAGCCAGAAGGTGAAAGGCTTCATGCGATATCCCACCACCATCGGGCATTTCGCCAGCATACACTCCAGTGCTGCCGTACCCGACGCCAGTAGCGCCGCATCGCTTGCCACCATCGCCTCACGCCCCAATCCATCTAAGAGATGAACAGCAAGGTCTGGCGCAACTTCAGCTTTGATGCGTTCAAACTGCTCGCGGCGTTTGGCATTCACCAGCGGCACCACAATCTCAAGATCGGGATATGTCTGGCGCAAAAGCTGAGCCGTTTTCAGGAAATCGGCACTAAGCATCTCAACTTCCGCACCACGACTGCCAGGCAGCAACGCCAGGCAGTGGGCATCATGGGGGATCCCCAACACATCACGGGCGGCGTTTTTATCTGGATCTAACGGCATGGCATCAGCCATGGTGTGACCGATAAAACGACACGGCACGTTGTATTTGTCATAAAACGCTTTTTCGAAAGGCAGAAATGCGAGCACCAGATCGGTGGCTCTGCCTATTTTGAAAACGCGTTTCTGTCGCCACGCCCAGACGGACGGACTGACGTAATGAATGGTTTTGATACCCTGCTTTTTGAGGTTACCTTCGAGGGTAATGTTGAAATCAGGCGCATCAATGCCGACAAAAACATCTGGCTTCAGTTCACCAAAACGCTTTGTCAAATCGGCACGAATATACAGTAAGCGACGCAAACGGCCGAGCACTTCCACAATGCCCATCACCGCCAGCTCTTCCATTTCGTACCAGGCTTCGCAGCCTTCAGCCTGCATCCGTGGCCCGGCAACACCAACAAAGCGGACGTTGGGCACACGTTCTTTCAGAGCGCGGATTAAACCGGCTCCCAGGATATCGCCGGAGGTTTCTCCGGCGACCAGGGCAATCGTTAATGGACGCTGTTCAGCCATTAACGAATCAGACCGCGCGTTGAGCGTGCAAAGAAATCGGTAAACGCTTTCACTTCCGGATAAGTTTCCGCCAGTTCAGCAATTTCCGGTTTCACTTCATCGAGCGTTTTACCGCTGCGATAAATCAGCTTATACGCATTGCGGATAGCAGTAATCGCCTCACGGCTAAAACCGCGACGCTTCAGCCCTTCGATGTTGACACCGAACGGCGTTGCGTGGTTACCCTGCGCAATGACATAAGGAGGGACGTCCTGCGCCACACCGGAGCAACCGCCAACCATCACGTGCGCACCAATGATGCAGAACTGATGGACTGCGGTCATGCCGCCGATGATCGCGAAGTCATCTACCGATACGTGCCCCGCCAGCGTTGCGTTGTTGGCGAGAATACAGCGGTTACCTACCGTACAATCGTGCGCAATGTGCGCATTGATCATCAGTAAGTTGTCGCTGCCCACCTTCGTCAATCCACCGCCCTGGACTGTGCCACGATGAATGGTGACGCTTTCGCGAATGCGGTTACGATCGCCGATTTCCACACGGGTCGGTTCACCAGCATATTTCAGATCCTGGTTAACTTCGCCGATGGAGGCGAACTGATAAATCACATTGTCGCGACCAATTTTAGTATGGCCATTCACGACAACGTGAGATTTCAGTACGGTCCCCTCACCAATTTCAACATGGGGTCCAACGATACAAAAAGGACCAATGTGAACGTTGGCACCAATCGACGCGCCCTCTTCCACAATGGCGGTTGGATGCACAAAGGCGGATTTATCAATCACGTATCAGGCCTCCCGGCTACGAGCACACATCATCGTTGCTTCGCAAACTACTTTACCGTCGACCAGAGCAACCCCTTTAAAGCGGGTCAGGCCACGGCGCGTTTTTTCGAAAGTGACTTCCATGATCATTTGATCGCCTGGCACGACCGGGCGCTTAAAGCGCGCTTCGTCAATACCAGCGAAGTAGTACAGCTCACCCGGTTCCAGTTTTCCTACGCTTTTAAACGCCAGAATACCTGTTGCCTGTGCCATTGCTTCCAGAATCAGCACACCCGGGAAAATCGGTTTTCCAGGGAAATGGCCCTGGAAGAATGGCTCATTGACAGAGACATTTTTTACTGCGCGCAGAAAACGACCTTCTTCAAAATCCAGCACGCGATCCACCAATAAGAACGGGAAACGGTGCGGCAGAAGTTCTAAAATCTCTTCAATCTGCAGAGTATGAGTGTTAGTAGTCAAGATACTCTTCCTGTCAAAATATAAGAAACGACAATAATAACACGGCCTGCCGCAATCGTAAGAATGAGACAGGCCGTAAAGTTTGGCGAACAAAAGATGGAACGTTAGTCTTGTTGATTAACCTTGCGCTCAAGCGATTTCAGACGCTTGCTCATATCATCAATGTTCATCACCAGTGCAGCGGTTTTGCGCCAGACTTTGTTGGGTTGCAGCGGAATGCCTGAGGAATAGACGCCAGGTTCAGTGATGGGACGCATCACCATCCCCATGCCCGTAACCGTCACTTTATCGCATATTTCCATATGCCCGTTGATTACGCTGGCACCGCCGATCATGCAGTAACGACCAATTTTCAGGCTGCCCGCCATAATGACGCCACCGGCAACCGCCGTATTGTCGCCAATCACGACGTTATGTGCAATCTGGCACTGGTTATCAATGATCACGCCATTGCCGATAATGGTGTCATCCAGCGCACCGCGATCGATGGTAGTACAGGCGCCGATCTCCACGCGATCGCCAATAATCACGCGACCAATCTGAGGGATCTTCACCCAGTTACCACGATCGTTGGCATAGCCAAAGCCGTCCGCACCTACCACCGTTCCGGATTGAATCAAGCAATTCTGACCGATCTGGATCTCGTGGTAAATGGTTACGTTCGCCCAAAGGCGCGAACCTGCGCCGATTTTGCTATTTTTACCAACGAAGCAACCGGCACCGATAATCACGTTATCGCCCAGCTCAACGCCGGACTCAATCACCGCGTTAGCACCAATTGAGACGTTGTTACCCAGCTTCGCCGTTGCATCGATCACTGCACTGGGTGCAATGTTCTGCGCGGGCTGTGGCGTGGTATCTAAAATTTGCGCCATGCGCGCGTAAGTCAGGTAGGGATTCTTCACTACCAGCGCGGCACTTTTCGCGAAAGGAAGATCGTCCTGGGTCATGACAACCGCAGACGCCTGGCACAAGCCTAAATGCTCACGGTATTTTGGGTTAACCATGAACGTGATGTGACCTGTTTGTGCAGATTGCATGGACGCAACGCCGGTGATGACGATATCGCCATCACCGTGTAGTTCTGCATCCAACTGCTGCGCTAAATCAGCCAGTCGAATTGAAGGCATTACTTATTTAACCTGTTTCAGTACGTCGGCAGTGATGTCTTTTACATCGCTGCTGTTGTAAGCAACGGCGTTTGCATCAACAACCAGGTCGATATCCTGGCTGTTGGCAACGGATTTCACAGCAGTCTGGATACGAGTAACCAGTTTGCCGCGTTCTTCGTTGGAACGACGTGCGCGATCCTGCTCAAAAGCCTGCGCTTTCTGAGCAAAAGTCTGGCGCTGAGCCATCACGTCTTTTTCCAGCTTAGTACGATCACTACCGGCTTTCATAGACTGCAGCTTTTTCATTTTAGCTTGCAGATCGGTTTCCATACGCTGCAGTTCGCTGGCACGGCCTTTGAACTCATTTTCCAGCGTGTTAGAAACACCGGTTTTCTGTGCTACCTGCTGGAACAGGCTGCCCATATTGACGATTGCAATTTTGTCAGCCGCCTGAGCAGAAGTTGCCAGTGCTAAACCGAGACCTGCAGCTAATAACCACTTTTTCACAATAAACTCCTTACCATCCCATTTGCACCGGAGGGTGCAGTTCTTTGCGTGGCCCGGCGATCTTATATTGATCGCCTAAAGTCATCGCTACACTACCACTACATTCCTTTGTGGAGAACACTTACCAGGTTTTACCAATGTTAAACTGGAACTGTTCTGCCTTGTCTCCATCGTACTTTTTGAACGGCTGGGCGTAGGAGAACACCAACGGCCCCAATGGGGACATCCATTGTAATGCGATACCCGCAGACATACGGATATTGCTTGGATCACTATAGTCCGGATATCCAGAATATTGGCTGGAATCCCAGTTTGTATCCCAAACGGTGCCCATATCCCAGAAGAAGGAAGTACGAACAGAGTTAGCATACTTGTCGCTAATGAACGGCGTCGGGGTGATGAGTTCGAGGCTGGCAACCGCCATGGCGTTACCGCCTACAGCATCATCCGATTTACACAGGTCTTTCGCTCCGTCCTGAGTCGCACATTCGTAATCATAGTCTGGGTCATAATTACTGGCCTGATGCGGGAAGTAAACCGCTTTTGGACCGATGGTGTTGGACTGGAAGCCACGCACGGTGCTGGAACCACCAGCATAGAAGTTCTCGTAGAACGGCATCTCTTTGCCGCCTAAACCATCACCATAACCCCAGCGGGTACGACCCAGAACAACCCATTTGTGATCGTCGTCGATCGGTACATAGGTCGCCGTGTCTAACGTCACTTTGTAGTATTCGTTATCCGATCCCGGAATGGTCACTTTACCGGTCAGGTTGACACGTGAACCATCTGTCGGGAAATAACCACGGTCAAGCTTGTTATAGGTCCAACCATAGTTGAACGTGAAGTCGTCCGTTTTGAAGCTGTTATCCTGATCAGAGGTGCTCGGATGTTCACCCATAGAGTACAGATAACGCCACATCGCAACCTGCGGCTGCATGTTGGACAGGGAGTTATGTACATAACCCAGACCTGCACGCAGCGAGTTGTATTCGTTGATCGGGAAGCCCAACGTCACGTCTGTACCATAACTCTTGTTGGTATAGTCGGACAGGTCGGCGTCATCTGCCTGGAAGTCATTATAGAAGAGACGGCCACCGAGGCTTACGCCATCTACGGTGAAGTACGGGTTGGTTACCGACAGTTCAGCATAGGTCTGGTAATCGTTTTTGGTTCCGTTGATACCAACGGCATAACCCGTACCTAACCAGTTATCCTGTTGCACGCCAGCCTGGAAGCTCACGCCACTTTCAGTACCGTAACCAATACCGAAGTTGAAGCTACCGGTGTTACGTTCTTTCACCTTGTAGACTACATCAACCTGGTCCGGGCTACCCGGAACACGTTGGGTATCGGTATCGACCGTTTCAAAGAAGCCAAGACGATTCAGACGCTCCTTACCCTGATCGACCAGATCGCTACCCAGCCATGCACCTTCCATCTGACGCATTTCGCGACGCAGGACGGCATCTTTCGAGGTATCGTTACCTTCAAAACGGATCTTACGCACATAGAAACGGTTACCCGCATCAACGTTCACACGTAATTTAACGGTTTTGTCGGCATCGTTAATTTCAGGCATCGACTGTACGCGCGGATAGGCATAACCATAGCGACCGAGAAGCTTTTTAATGTCATCTTCCATTTTGGTCACTTTGGTGCCGTTATACAGCTCGCCCGGCTCGATCTTAGTTAGCTGCTCAATTTCAGCGGAGTGCCCGGCAAGGTTACCGCTCACTTCAACCCCAGAAAGCTTGTACTGATCGCCTTCGGTGATGTTCACCGTGACGTAAATACCTTTTTTATCTGGCGTCAGACTGACCTGGGTCGAGTCGATGTTGAAACGGGCATAACCGCGATCCAGATAATAGCTGCGCAGGGTTTCAAGGTCGCCCGCCAGTTTTTGTTTCTGGTATTTACGATCGCCTACCACGTTCCACCACGGCACTTCGTCACGCAGTTGGAAATGAGAGATCAGTTCGTCGGTGGTGAAAGCATGGTTACCAACAATGTTAATTTGCTGGATTTCAGCTGACACACCTTCCTGGAACACCAGTTTTAGGTCAACACGGTTGCGCGGCAGCGGGGTCACGACAGCTTTAACGCTGGCGCTATATTTACCGACGCTATAGTAGAAGTCTTCCAGACCTTTTTCGATATCAGCAATGGTGGTGCGATCAAGAGATTCGCCCACACGCACGCCAGAAGCCTCGAGGTTTTGCTTCAGCATGTCATCTTTCACCGATTTGTTACCGGAGAAAGTGATGCTGGCAATGGTCGGACGTTCTTTTACCTGAACCAGAAGGGTATCACCATCACGAAGGACACGAACATCCTCAAAGTTGCCGGTAGCAAACAGAGCGCGAATGGTATTACTGATATCTTCATCATTAACCGTGTCGCCTGTGCGCACCGGCATACTGAGGAGGGCCGCACCAACGGCGACACGCTGAAGGCCTTCGAAATGAATATCTTTCACTACGAACCCTTCAGCACCGTATACGGTGGCGCTGCTAAACAGCAGCGACGCTATGAGCAACTTTTTCATCGCCATCGTTATTATGCGTTCTTCCTAACTAACTCTCATAACCGAGAGAAATCATTGAAAAGTGCAAGCCCCATTAACAGCACCAGCAGAATCGAGCCAATGCGATAACAAAAGTCTTGAACCCGCTCGGATACCGGTCCGCCCTTGATCTTTTCGATCGCAAGGAACAGCAGATGCCCCCCGTCAAGTACGGGCAACGGAAACAGGTTAATTATCCCTAAGTTCACGCTAATAAGCGCAAGAAACGGTAGATAATAAACAACCCCGAGTTCCGCTGTCATCCCAGCCCCCTTGGCGATAGAGATCGGCCCACTGAGGTTGTTCAGTTTCACATCACCGGTGATCAATTTTCCCAGCATACTGACCGTCAGCTTCATCAACTGCCACGTTTTGTCCGTAGCTTCGACGATGGCGTTGAACGGCCCATACTGGCGTACAACTTTATACTCATCTGGCAGAGGAATGACTTTCGGCTCAATACCGACAAAACCAATCGCCTTACCATTACCCGGTTTACTCTCCGGGATTAATGTCAAAGACAAGGGACTCCCCTGCCTTTCGATTTCCAACGCTAAGGATTTACCCGGATTATCCCGGACAAGCAACACAAAGGTCACCCATTGCGTTAATGGCTGACCATCGACTTTAACGATCCTGTCGCCTGCTTGCAAACCCGCCTTGTTTGCCGCCGAATTTGGCTGCACATTTTCCACTACTGGTTCAATTTGCGGCCCACGGGGATGAATCCCCAAAGAAGAAACTGGATCTTCTTTATCAGGCTCAAACGCCCACTGACGTAAATCGAGCTTTACATCCCGCCGTTGGTCGCTGCCAAATGGCGCTACCGTAATGGTGGTGCTTTCATCGCCAATTTTATCGACCAACTGCAAACGCACGGCATCCCAATCAGGCGTTTCGATACCATCTACGGCTTTTAGTTCCGTTCCTGGTGCAATTTGTGCTTGCGCAGCTATCGAATTGGCTGCTATTTCGCCAACCACCGGACGTACACCAGGCACACCAATGATAAAAACCAGCCAGTAAGCAAAGATAGCAAAAATGAAGTTTGCAACCGGACCTGCGGCAATGATCGCCGCACGTTGGCCAACAGATTTATTATTGAAGGCATGGTGGCGAAGCTCCGGAACAACCGGTTCAGCACGCTCATCCAGCATTTTGACATAACCGCCCAAAGGGATCAGGGCGATGACATATTCGGTGCCTAGCTTATCAGTTCGGCGCCAGAGCGCCTTACCAAAACCTATAGAGAAACGCTCAACGCGAACACCGCAACGCCGGGCAACCCAGAAATGACCAAATTCATGCACGGTGATGAGTACACCCAATGCAACGATGAACGAAGCCAAATCCCAGAGAAAACTCAGCATAATACCTTCCGTTAAAGCGTCCTGAATACCAGCAACAGCAGGCAAGCAAAGACCGGTACAGCAGCCGTCAGGCTATCAATACGATCCAAAATACCGCCATGTCCTGGAATTAAATGACCGCTGTCCTTAATTCCTGCTTCACGCTTAAACATGCTCTCGGTCAGATCGCCGAGCACTGAAGCTAACGCTGCGACAATAGAGCAAATGAGTAAGGTGACGGGTGCAACGTCCAGATTCGCCCACATGCCATAACCCCATGAGATTACCGCTGCGGTCGCGAGTCCGCCAATAAAGCCTTGCCAGGTTTTACCCGGAGAAACCTTCGGTGCCAGCTTATGTTTGCCAAACAATTTGCCAAACATATATGCGCCAGAGTCAGCGCCCCAGACCAGGATCATGACATAGAGCAACCATATCGCGCCACTGTAATGATTCTCGTCATAGTGCCAGGCCCGTAACGCCAGCATGCCCCAAAAGAAGGGAACAATGGTTAGCACGCCAAAGATAATGCGCAATGTTTTGGATTTACGCCATATTGTCGCGGAACCGGGATAGAATAACACCAGCAATAGCGCGGCAACCCACCAGCCAAGCGAAGCCCAAAGTGAGACCTCAACCAGTGGTTGATGGATATTTCGGTGATATTCCGGCAACAGAAAAAGCATCAGCGCCAACAATAACCCGCACAGCACCGCCAGCCATACCCGCTGCGAGCGAGAGGTAAAACCGCTAAGCTGTCCCCATTCCCACGCTGCCAGCATACAGACTACCAGCGTAACAATAGCGAACCCTACCGGCGGCAATAAAAACAGCGCCGCGATGACGACAGGTATTAAAACAAAAGCAGATATCAGGCGATACTTCAGCAAAAGCGACCCCCATCAGGCTGTTTCATCACCGGGCTCGGTGCCGCCGAAACGACGCTCTCGATTAGCAAAGGCATTTAGTGCCCCTTCAAAGTCTTGTTCATCGAAATCGGGCCAGAGAACATCTGTAAAGTAAAGTTCGGCATAGGCAATTTGCCAAAGCAAAAAGTTACTAATGCGATGCTCCCCCCCAGTCCTAATTACTAAATCTACAGGGGCCAGTTCATGCATACAGACATGCTGGTTTAGCATCTCTTCATCTATCTGATCTGGTTGCAGGTTTCCTTGCTGCACCTTTTCAGCCAGTTGCCTGACACCCTGGACTATATCCCAACGTCCACCGTAGTTCGCCGCAATATTCAACGTCAGACCGGTATTCCCGGCAGTTAACGCTTCAGATTTACGAATACGTTCTTGCAAACGCGAGTTAAAACGACTGGTATCGCCAATAATACGCAGACGCACATTATGTCGGTGCAGGCTTTTTACTTCGCTATCAAGCGCCCACACAAACAGTTCCATTAACGCACTGACTTCCTGCGCTGGTCGGTTCCAGTTTTCACTACTAAAGGCATACAGCGTTAACGCCTCAATACCGTTGTTGGCCGCAAAAGAGACAGCCCGGCGGACGGATTTTGCCCCGGCTTTATGCCCAAAGGCACGAATCTTCCCTTGCTTTTTTGCCCAGCGCCCGTTGCCATCCATAATGATCGCGACATGGCGACAGCCATGAACTGGCAATTTTTCGCTAAGTGGTTGAGTAGCAGACAACATCACGCGTTTCTTATTCCCTGACAGGGTTTACGGTACTCAGGAATACTGAAGCCTATACAAAAAAAAGCCGTGTAAAACCACGGCATACCTGATCTTAGAAAGCCAACTACTTACGATCAGATGGCGCAGACTATATCACTGAAGCCCTACGCTAACAAATAGCACGACTCTCTGTAGCCGGATTATCCTCAGCTTGCGAGACGCATCACCTCTTTTCTGGCGACGTCACGCGCACAGGCATCGACAGACAACACATCGTCCACGCATTGTGGTTCGCGCATATCCATTTTTTCCAGAACGGATAAATTCAATGCGGCGATATCCGTAAAGCGGATTTGTTGCGCAAGAAACGCAGCAACGGTGATTTCGTTTGCGGCATTCAATGCAGTCGTCGCAGCCTGGCCTTGTTCGAAAGCATCCATCGCCAGTTTCAGGCATGGATAGCGATCATAATCCGGTGCGGCAAATGTCAAAGCACTCAGTTTGCAAAAGTCGAGCGCCTTCACACCAGAGTTCACGCGATTCGGCCATGCCATGGTGTGGGCAATTGGCGTACGCATATCAGGTTCTCCCAGTTGCGCCAGAACGCTGCCGTCCTGATAACGCACCATTGAGTGAATCACTGACTGCGGGTGAATCAGCACTTCCATCTGGCTGGCACTGGCGTTAAACAACCAACGCGCTTCAATGTATTCCAGACCTTTGTTCATCATGGTAGCCGAATCGACAGAAATTTTACGTCCCATCGACCAGTTCGGATGACGGCAGGCTTGATCGGGCGTCATTGTTGCCAAATCGTGCAATGGCGTCTCACGGAAAGGGCCACCAGACCCGGTAAGTAAAATGGACACCACGCCATTTTGCTCAAGGTCAGCGTATCCCAGATTGTGCTGGATAGGTTGCGGTAAACTCTGAAAAATGGCGTTATGTTCGCTATCGACCGGTAATAACTGCGCTTTACTCTGCTTTACGGCGTCCATAAACAGACGTCCACAGGTGACCAGTGATTCTTTGTTGGCCAGCAGTATGGTTTTACCCGCGCGGATAGCAGCAAGCGTAGGTAACAGGCCTGCAGCACCGACAATCGCCGCCATCACCTGATCAACATCTTCAAGCGCCGCCATATCGCAGGCAGCCTGCTGACCGCTTAAGACTTCAGTGCAACTACCCTGTTGTTGTAGCGTCGTTTTAAGAAGTTTCGCACTCGCTTCATCGTCCATTACGGCATAGCGGGGAGAGAATTCCAGGCACTGTTCTACCATGCGAGTGACATTTTTGCCTGCCACCAGCGCAACTACGCGGAAGTGTTCGGGATTATGGCGCACCACGTCCAGCGTGCTGCAACCAATCGAGCCGGTCGAGCCCAGAATGGTGAGTTGCTTCATGAAACATCCAGAGTTGAGACAGAATAAAAAGCAAAACGCCGCCAGCCGATCCGCAAGGATCTACTGAGCGGCGTTTTTTGTCGTTCAAGAAATCAGAACTGCATCAGTTCTGCTTCTTTGTCTGCCAGCGCCGCTTCAATTTTCTTGATTGCAGCATCAGTCAGTTTCTGTACATCGTCCTGAGAACGGCGATCGTCGTCTTCGCTGATCTCTTTATCTTTCAACAGTGCTTTCACTTTGTCGTTCGCATCACGACGCACGTTACGTACTGCAACACGCGCCTGTTCAGCTTCACCACGAACGATTTTAGTCAGATCTTTACGACGTTCTTCCGTCAGCGGCGGCAGCGGAACGCGGATGTCGCTACCTGCAGAGTTCGGGTTCAGGCCGAGATCGGACGCCATAATCGCTTTTTCAACGGCCGGAGACATTGAACGATCAAACACGTTGATTTTCAGAGTGCGGGAATCTTCTACCGTTACGCTTGCCAGCTGACGCAGCGGCGTCGGCGTGCCGTAATATTCCACGACAATGCCATCCAGCAGGCTGGGAGAAGCACGACCCGTGCGTATTTTGCTGATTTGGGTTTTGAACGCTTCGACGCATTTGTCCATGCGTACTTCAGCATCTTTTCTGATATCGCTAATCACGTTACGAATCCTTGAAAACTTGTCTCAGTCAGACCAGACAGTCACACACAGTGGAAGTGTGCTAAGTATAGCCCTGATTAAACATATTACGGGTAATCGTCTGGATTATTAGGCTATTTTATTTGCCATTTTGACCCCGGGCAGTGCTCGCTATCCTCACGTACTTATGTACGCTCCGGTTGCTGCGCGCTGGCCGTGACCAAACTGCCTGCAACAATAACGCCTTATAACCAGACTTACGCCCCCGCGATACTTATGCGGAATCTTACCCTTATTTATCCATCACGGGAATTATTCCGTGATTAAAGTCCCTTCTTTTTCACCCATTACCACACGGCGCAGCGCACCCGGTTTGTTCATGTTGAAAACACGAATCGGTAATTTGTGGTCACGAGCCAGCGTAAAGGCCGCCAGATCCATTACTTTCAGCTCTTTTTCCAGCACTTCACTGTAGGTCAGCTGCTCGTACATAGTTGCAGTTGGATCTTTCGCCGGGTCAGCGGTAAACACACCGTCAACTTTGGTTGCTTTCAGCACCACATCGGCTTCAATTTCGATACCACGCAGACAAGCTGCGGAGTCAGTGGTAAAGAATGGATTACCAGTACCGGCGGAGAGGATCACCACACGGTTGTTGCGCAACAGACTGATAGCTTCTGCCCAGCTGTAGCTGTCGCATACGCCATTCAATGGAATAGCGGACATCAGACGAGCGTTCACATAGGCGCGGTGCAGTGCATCACGCATTGCCAGACCGTTCATTACGGTAGCCAGCATCCCCATGTGGTCGCCCACAACGCGGTTCATACCCGCTTTCGCCAGACCAGCGCCACGGAACAGGTTACCCCCACCAATCACCACACCAACCTGAATACCCAGTTCAACCAGTTCTTTGATTTCCTGAGCCATGCGATCCAGTATGCTTGCATCAATACCGAAGCCTTCAGTGCCCTGCAGAGCTTCGCCACTCAACTTAAGCAGAATGCGTTTATAGACGGGTTTTGCATTGGTAGCCATGTTTCTTTCCTGAGACTGTCAACGATTGAAATGAATTAATACTAGCGACATTGTACGTCGCTTTTCAGCGCAGCCCCATAAGGGTTAGCTGAATTTACAAGATGGGCGCAAAAAGAAGCCGCCCTCAGGCGGCTCCTTTTCGATAATTAAGACTGCTTGGACATCGCAGCAACTTCTGCTGCAAAGTCAGTCTCAACTTTCTCGATACCTTCACCCACTTCGAAGCGGATGAAGCCAGTCACTTCAGCGTTATGCTCTTTCAGCAGCTGACCAACAGTTTTTGCCGGTTCCATAACGAACGGCTGACCGGTCAGAGAAACTTCGCCGGTGAATTTCTTCATGCGGCCTTCAACCATTTTCTCTGCGATTTCTTTCGGCTTACCAGACTGCATCGCGATATCCAGCTGTACCTGGTATTCTTTCTCTACCACTTCAGCAGATACGTCTTCCGGCTTGATGAATTCCGGCTTGCTTGCAGCAACGTGCATAGCGATGTGTTTAACCAGCTCTTCGTCAGCGCCTTTAGCAGCAACCAGAACGCCGATACGCGCACCGTGCTGATAAGAACCCAGAACGTCGCCTTCCAGCGCAGCAACGCGGCGAATGTTGATGTTTTCACCAATTTTCGCTACCAGCGCAACGCGTTCTTCTTCGAACTGTGCTTTCAGAACTTCAACGTCAGTGATTTTGCCAGCAACAGCTGCGTCCAGAACTTTGTCTGCGAACGCCTGGAAACCAGCGTCTTTTGCTACGAAGTCAGTCTGGCAGTTAACTTCCAGAATGATGCCGTAGTTGCCGTCGATTTTGGTTTTGATCACGCCATCAGCAGCAACGTTGCCTGCTTTTTTCGCTGCTTTGATAGCACCGGACTTACGCATGTTTTCGATTGCCAGCTCGATGTCGCCGTTAGCTTCAGTCAGTGCTTTTTTGCAATCCATCATGCCTGCGCCAGTACGCTCACGCAGCTCTTTTACCAGGGATGCGGTAATTTCAGCCATTCTAAAATCCTCGGAGATGTGATCTGCCCGGAATTAAACCGCACAGATATAAAAGTGAAAAAGGGGGCCATATGCAGGCCCCCTAACCAAACGTGTACTACCTGGTCTATAAGGGCTCTCCCCCCTTCATATTTCGCGCCGCAGATGCGTTGTCTTCGCTCGCTCATCCCGGTCACTTACTGATGTAAGCTCCCAAGAATTATCGAGCTTGCCGCCTTTCTGCAACTCGAACTATTTTGGGGGAGTTATCAAGCCTTATTACTCAGCTTCTACGAAGCTTTCTTCCGCCTGGGAAGCCAGATCCTGAGAACGGCCTTCACGTACGGTTGCAGCTACAGCGCCCAGGTACAGGGTCACAGCACGGATTGCGTCGTCGTTACCCGGGATAACGAAGTCAACACCGTCCGGATCAGAGTTGGTATCAACGATAGCAAATACCGGAATACCCAGGTTGTTTGCTTCTTTGATAGCAATGTGTTCGTGGTCAGCATCGATTACAAACAGAGCGTCCGGCAGACCGCCCATGTCTTTGATACCGCCCAGGCTGTTTTCCAGTTTCTCCAGCTCACGAGTGCGCATCAGCGCTTCTTTCTTGGTCAGCTTGTCGAAAGTACCGTCCTGAGACTGAGTTTCCAGGTCTTTCAGACGTTTGATGGACTGACGAACGGTTTTCCAGTTAGTCAGCATACCGCCCAGCCAGCGATGGTTCACGAAGAACTGGTCGCAGCTCAGAGCAGCGTCTTTCACCGCTTCGCTTGCAGCGCGTTTAGTACCAACGAAAAGGATTTTACCTTTGCGAGAAGCAATCTTGTTCAGTTCAGCCAGAGCTTCGTTGAACATCGGTACAGTTTTCTCAAGGTTGATGATGTGAACTTTGTTACGCGCACCGAAGATGAACGGCTTCATTTTCGGGTTCCAGTAACGGGTCTGGTGACCGAAGTGAACACCAGCCTTGAGCATGTCGCGCATGGAAACAGTTGCCATGATTAAAACCTCTATATAAAAGTTGGGGTTATGCCTCCACGTATCCCATATTACCGACCCCAAAGGGCACCCCGGAATATGTGCCGATACGTGTGTGTTGTTACACAAAGTGAGATTGTCGCTCCCGTCCAGTCTGTGTATACGAAATGGATCGGAAGTCCGGCGCGCTTTATACCACAAATACGCCGTGGACTCCAATAATTGTTGGCGCTGTGTACAGCATCAGACGCTGAATTTTCTATTATAGAAAACCCTCGGTGGCACGTTTCGCGAAGTTCAGAATGATTCTCAATTTGACAGGGTGTGATACCATTGACAGCACTTACATATATATTGTCGGTATCACCGACGCTGATGGACAGAATTAATGGCTATCTCAATCAAGACCCCTGAAGATATCGAAAAAATGCGCGTCGCTGGCCGCCTGGCTGCCGAAGTGCTGGAGATGATCGAACCCTATGTTAAACCGGGCGTCAGCACCGGCGAGCTGGATCGCATCTGTAATGATTATATTGTTAATGAACAACACGCGGTTTCGGCCTGCCTCGGCTATCACGGTTATCCGAAATCCGTTTGCATCTCTATTAATGAAGTGGTGTGCCACGGTATCCCGGACGACGCCAAACTGCTGAAAGACGGTGACATCGTTAACATTGACGTCACCGTAATCAAAGATGGTTTCCACGGCGACACCTCGAAAATGTTTATCGTCGGTAAACCGACCATCATGGGCGAACGCCTGTGCCGCGTGACGCAGGAAAGTCTGTACCTGGCGCTACGCATGGTAAAACCAGGTATTAATCTGCGCGAAATCGGCGCGGCAATTCAGAAATTTGTCGAAGCAGAAGGCTTCTCTGTCGTTCGTGAATATTGCGGACACGGTATTGGTCGCGGCTTCCACGAAGAGCCGCAAGTGCTGCACTATGACTCACCTGAAACCAACGTCGTGCTGAAACCGGGGATGACCTTCACCATCGAGCCAATGGTCAACGCGGGTAAAAAAGAGATCCGCACCATGAAAGATGGCTGGACGGTAAAAACCAAAGATCGCAGCTTGTCTGCACAATACGAGCATACTATTGTGGTGACTGATAACGGCTGCGAAATTCTGACGCTACGCAAGGATGACACCATCCCGGCGATAATCTCGCACGACGAATAAGAGGCAGACAAACGCAAAAATGCCTGATGCGCTACGCTTATCAGGCCTACTTTCTCCTGCAATATATTGAATTTGCAAGGAGTTGTAGGCCGGATAAGGCCTTCACGCCGCATCCGGCATGAACACGTGCACTTTGTCAACAATCTGAAGCCGGCGAATGCCGGCTTTTTTAATGCGATAATTTAATCTTATGGGTGGCGCACAATGAATACCCTTCCAGAACAGTACGCAAATACCGCTCTCCCCACCCTGCCCGGTCAACCGCAAAATCCATGCGTCTGGCCCCGTGACGAATTAACCGTCTCTGGGATAAAAGCCCATATTGATACCTTTCAGCGTTGGCTGGGCGATGCCTTTGATAGCGGGATCTCCGCAGAACAGTTGATTGAAGCCCGCACCGAGTTTATCGACCAACTCCTGCAACGCTTGTGGATTGAAGCCGGTTTCAGTCAGATTGCCGACCTGGCGCTGGTCGCTGTCGGTGGCTATGGTCGTGGCGAGCTGCATCCACTTTCGGACGTCGATTTACTGATCTTAAGCCGCAAGAAACTGCCGGACGACCAGGCACAAAAAGTAGGCGAGTTGTTAACGCTGCTCTGGGATGTGAAGCTGGAAGTCGGTCATAGCGTGCGGACACTTGAAGAATGCATCCTGGAAGGGTTATCGGATTTAACCGTAGCCACCAATTTAATTGAATCACGCTTGTTGATTGGCGATGTTGCGCTATTTCTCGAACTGCAAAAACACATTTTCAGCGAAGGATTCTGGCCTTCCGACAAGTTCTACGCGGCGAAAGTTGAAGAACAGAACCAGCGCCACCAGCGTTACCACGGCACCAGCTACAACCTTGAGCCAGACATCAAAAGCAGCCCCGGGGGCTTGCGTGATATTCACACTTTACAGTGGGTGGCCCGCCGCCATTTTGGCGCAACATCGCTGGATGAAATGGTCGGGTTTGGCTTCTTAACCTCAGCGGAACGAGCAGAATTAAACGAGTGCCTGCATATTTTGTGGCGTATTCGCTTTGCCCTGCATCTGGTCGTCAGCCGTTACGATAACCGCCTGTTGTTTGATCGCCAGCTTAGCGTCGCCCAGCGTCTGAATTACAGTGGTGAAGGTAACGAACCGGTCGAGCGGATGATGAAGGATTACTTCCGCGTCACGCGCCGCGTCAGCGAACTCAACCAGATGCTGCTACAACTGTTTGATGAAGCCATCCTCGCCCTGCCCGCCGATGAAAAGCCGCGTCCGATTGACGATGAGTTTCAGCTACGCGGTACGCTTATCGACCTGCGTGATGAAACACTATTTATGCGCCAGCCGGAAGCCATCTTGCGTATGTTCTACACTATGGTACGCAACAGTGCGATCACCGGCATTTACTCCACCACGCTGCGCCAGTTACGTCACGCCCGCCGTCATCTGCAACAACCACTGTGCAACATTCCTGAAGCGCGAAAGCTATTTTTGAGCATTCTGCGTCACCCCGGCGCAATGCGTCGCGGGTTACTGCCGATGCATCGCCATAGCGTGCTGGGCGCCTATATGCCCCAATGGTCGCATATCGTCGGGCAGATGCAGTTTGACCTGTTCCACGCTTACACAGTGGATGAACATACCATTCGCGTGATGTTGAAACTGGAGAGTTTTGCCAGTGAAGAAACGCGCCAGCGCCATCCGTTGTGTGTGGACGTCTGGCCGCGCCTGCCATCACCAGAGCTGATTTTTATCGCCGCACTGTTTCACGATATCGCCAAAGGGCGCGGCGGTGACCACTCCATACTCGGCGCACAAGACGTGGTGCATTTTGCCGAACTGCACGGCCTGAACTCGCGCGAAACGCAACTGGTCGCCTGGCTGGTTCGCCAGCACTTGCTGATGTCGGTCACCGCCCAGCGCCGCGATATTCAGGATCCGGAAGTCATCAAACAATTCGCCGAAGAAGTACAAACGGAAAATCGACTGCGTTTTCTGGTCTGTCTGACGGTAGCCGATATTTGCGCCACTAACGAAACGCTGTGGAATAGCTGGAAGCAGAGTCTGTTGCGCGAACTCTATTTTGCCACCGAAAAACAGCTACGACGCGGAATGCAAAACACGCCAGATATGCGCGAACGAGTTCGCCATCACCAGCTTCAGGCACTGGCGCTGCTGCGTATGGACAATATCGACGAAGAGGCGCTACACCAGATCTGGTCACGCTGTCGCGCTAACTATTTTGTCCGCCATAGCCCAAATCAACTGGCCTGGCACGCTCGCCATTTATTACAACATGATTTAAGCAAGCCGCTGGTATTACTTAGCCCACAGGCTACGCGCGGCGGTACGGAGATATTTATCTGGAGTCCTGATCGGCCGTATCTGTTTGCTGCCGTGTGTGCCGAATTAGACCGCCGCAATTTAAGCGTTCATGACGCGCAAATTTTCACGACCCGCGACGGTATGGCGATGGATACCTTCATTGTGCTGGAGCCGGATGGCAGCCCGCTATCCGCAGATCGCCATGAGGTTATTCGCTTTGGCCTGGAGCAAGTACTGACACAAAGTAGCTGGCAGCCACCGCAGCCGCGTCGTCAACCCGCCAAATTACGTCACTTTACTGTTGAAACCGAAGTGACGTTTTTGCCGACCCATACCGACCGAAAATCATTCCTCGAACTGATCGCCCTCGACCAACCAGGACTGCTGGCACGGGTGGGGAAAATTTTTGCCGATCTGGGAATTTCGCTTCATGGCGCCCGAATTACAACCATTGGTGAGCGAGTAGAAGATTTATTCATAATCGCCACCGCCGACCGACGTGCGCTTAATAATGAGTTGCAGCAGGAAGTGCATCAGCGGTTGACAGAGGCCCTCAATCCAAACGATAAAGGGTGATGTGTTTACTGATATGAAAAGAGTTTAACAATGCAGCAGTTACAGAACATTATTGAAACCGCTTTTGAACGCCGTGCCGAAATCACGCCAGCCAATGCAGACACTGTTACCCGCGAAGCGGTAAATCAGGTGATCTCGCTGCTGGACTCCGGCGCGCTGCGTGTTGCGGAAAAAATTGACGGTCAGTGGGTGACGCATCAGTGGTTGAAAAAAGCGGTGCTGCTCTCTTTCCGTATTAATGATAATCAGGTGATCGAAGGGGCAGAAAGCCGCTACTTCGATAAAGTGCCGATGAAATTCGCCAACTACGACGAAGCACGTTTCCAGAAAGAAGGCTTCCGTGTTGTACCACCAGCGGCGGTACGTCAGGGTGCGTTTATTGCCCGTAACACCGTGCTGATGCCGTCTTACGTCAACATCGGCGCATATGTTGATGAAGGCACCATGGTTGATACCTGGGCGACCGTCGGTTCCTGTGCGCAGATTGGTAAAAACGTGCACCTGTCTGGCGGTGTAGGCATTGGCGGCGTGCTGGAGCCGCTGCAGGCTAACCCGACCATCATTGAAGACAACTGCTTCATCGGCGCGCGCTCTGAAGTGGTTGAAGGGGTGATTGTCGAAGAAGGTTCCGTTATTTCCATGGGCGTATACATCGGTCAGAGCACCCGTATTTACGACCGTGAAACCGGCGAAATCCACTACGGTCGCGTTCCGGCAGGCTCTGTGGTTGTTTCTGGCAACCTGCCGTCGAAAGATGGCAAATACAGCCTTTATTGTGCCGTTATCGTTAAGAAAGTTGACGCGAAAACTCGCGGTAAAGTCGGTATCAACGAACTGCTGCGTACCATCGACTAAAAGTATGCAAACGGGCAGCACGATGCTGCCCGTGTGCTTTCTGACTCAGATTAATTCGCCCTACTCATTCTTGTCCCTTCTTTTAAATACTTTTTCATCTTTTTTGGACTGTCATGTAATTCGCAAAACGAAGATAAATGTGCTAATCCATCCTCTGGAATATCGCCAGAATAAAGCAGGTAATTTTTTAAATTTTACGCCATGATAGAAGTCTGGAAGAAAAAGGCTTTCTGCGATCACAGTCGAGCCGGGCGGGCCAGGCCAAATGCTAAGATAAGCACAATTTACTGACTCATTTTGAGGTAACGCTATGTACGACAATCTGAAAAGTCTGGGTATTACCAATCCTGAAGAAATTGATCGTTACAGCCTCCGGCAGGAAGCCAACAACGATATTCTGAAAATCTATTTTCAGAAAGACAAAGGTGAGTTTTTCGCCAAGAGCGTGAAGTTTAAATATCCGCGTCAGCGCAAAACGGTGGTCGCCGATGGTGTGGGTCAGGGTTATAAAGAAGTGCAGGAAATCAGCCCAAATCTTCGTTATATCATTGATGAGCTTGATCAAATCTGCCAGCGTGACCGTAGCGAAGTTGATCTTAAGCGTAAGATCCTCGATGACTTGCGTCACCTGGAGTCAGTGGTAACCAATAAGATCAGTGAGATTGAAGCGGATCTGGAAAAGCTGACACGCAAATAATAGTAACTGATGTCATTCTGCGAGCCGGGTAAAGTATCACCCGGCTTTAATTTTGTTATGAACCTACCGCTCTTCATCCAGTTGCAGCGCCACATACAGCAGCAACCTGTCATCAAAATTGCCCAAATCCAGGCCGGTCAGTTCTGATATACGATTAAGTCGATACTCCAGCGTATTTCGATGGATAAACAGCGCCTTTGACGTTGCCAGCGGTTGCACATTGTGGCGAAACCACGCCGCCAGTGTTCGCCGCAGCAATCCGTTATTGTCCATCGCTTTCAATCGCGCCAGCGGTCGCGCCAGTTCGTTGGCTTGCCAGTCGCCGCGCAAACTATCCAGTAAAACTGGTAGCATCAGATCCTGATAAAAATAGCAGCGATTTTCGGGCATTCGCTGTTTACCGACTACCATCGTTGTTTTCGCCGTGCGGTAAGAGCGGGCAATACTGCCAGGTCCAGTAAAATAATTACCCAGCGAAACGCGAAACCGCAGCTGACCGTACTCTTTCATACGAGTAATGAGCTGCTCAACTCGCTTACAATGCTCTTCTGCATCCCAGCGCCCAAACGGATTCAACGCCGGTTTCAGCACCACCATTTCGGTCAGCGAGACAATCGCCACCAGATTATTACGCTCCGGCGTAATCAGCGCGTTTTGCAATTGCTGTAACTCTGCCATTGCGCTGTCCACGCCAAGCTGACCGCTGTCGACCTCGACAATAGCCACCACTCGCGGTTGATTGAGATCTATCCCTAACCGTTGCGCCCATTCAGTGAGTGCGGGTGTATTCTCCTCGGCCTGAATCAGGTTCATCACCAGTTCTTCCCGCAAACGACTATCCTGCGCCAGCAGGTGCATCAACCGCGACTGCTCCAGCATCATTTCAGCCGTCATACAGACCAGTTCGCCATATTTGCGCAGATTCTCTGGTTCACCAGTCAGGCCAATTACGCCGACAATCTCACCTTCCAGCCGTAACGGTAGATTAATCCCTTGCCGCACACCGTGCAGATGACGTGCTACCGCGTCATCGATATCGACAACTCGCCCCTGCGAGAGTACCAGCAATGCACCTTCGTGCAATTCACCAATACGTTCACGATCGCCGCTGCCGATAATGCGCCCGCGAGCATCCATTACATTGATATTGGTATCGATAATGCGCATGGTGCGCGCCACGATATCCTGCGCCATTTTGGTATCAAGATGCCAGCCAGCTATAAGTCCTCCCTTGTGCACGGTTTAGCATAAGGAAGTGCGAAACGTACGGCATTGTGCAAATGCCCAAAGGAACGAAGATATATATGGAGTTGTGGGGAAGTTCACAGATTGCATGAAGACCCCCTTCCCTGAACGGGAAGGGGTTGAGGAAGATTACTGCATTAACAGGTAGATGGTGCTGTCGCCGCGCTGAATGTTCAGTGCCAGCACGGATGGTTTGCTGTCGAGAACTTTACGCAGTTCAGCGATGTTTTTCACTGCCTGCTGGTTCGCGCCAATAATCACATCACCTTTTTTCAGGCCAATCTGTGCAGCCGGAGTGCCCGTTTTCACGTTGTTCACGACGACGCCCTGATCTTTGCCTTTGTTGCTCATCTCAGCGCCTTCAATGCCGTTGAAGATGGAGCTGGAGTCAACCTGATTCTGGCTGCTCTGCTGCAGTTCCAGGTTCACGTTAACCTGCTTACCGTCGCGCAGTAAGCCCAGAGTCAGTTTGCTGCCCACCGGCATGGTGCCTACCTGGGCACGCAGCGCGGCAAAGCTGCTGATTGGCTTACCGTTCAGTGAGGTGATCACATCACCCGCTTTAATACCTGCTTTCGCGGCAGAAGAATTCGGCAGAACCTGACTTACAAATGCACCGCGCTGGGCGTCAACTTTCATCGCTTTCGCCAGTTCGGAGTTCAGTTCGGTTCCCATAATACCCAGCTCGCCGCGTTTCACCTGGCCGTATTCCACCATCTGCGAAGTCAGGTTTTTCACCATGTTGCTCGGGATAGCAAAACCGATGCCGATGTTGCCGCCGTCCGGTGCGAGGATTGCGGTGTTGATACCAATCAGTTCGCCGTTCAGGTTAACCAGCGCACCACCGGAGTTACCACGGTTGATTGCCGCATCGGTCTGGATGAAGTTTTCGTAGTTTTCGGCATTCAGGCCGCTACGTCCCAACGCAGAGACGATACCGGAAGTTACCGTCTCGCCCAGACCAAACGGGTTACCGATAGCGACGGTGTAATCACCCACGCGCAGCGCGTCGGAATCCGCCATCTTAATTGCAGTCAGGTTTTTCGGGTTCTGGATCTGGATCAGCGCGATATCAGAGCGCGGATCTTTGCCAACCATCTTCGCGTCGAACTTACGACCATCGCTAAGTTGGACTTTAATTACCGTCGCGTTATCAACAACGTGGTTGTTGGTGACGACATAGCCTTTATCGGCATCAATAATAACGCCGGAACCCAGCGCCATGAATTTTTGTTGCTGGCCGCCGCCATTGCCGCCCTGGCCCCCCTGGCAGAACGGAGAGCTCTGGAACGGAGAACCGTCCTGGCAGAACGGAGAATCATCGCCGAAGAACTGCTGGAAATTACGCGGCATACGCGGCGTATTGACGGTTGTGCTACCTTCTACGTTAATACTGACCACCGAAGGCATCACCTTTTCGAGCATCGGTGCAAGGCTTGGCATCTGCTGTGCTGTCGTTGCTGAAGATGTCTCAGCCGCCGTCGCAGAGAGCGGAGATAACGCCAAACCTAAACTCAGAGCCAATGCACTCAGTGCTAATGTGGTTTTTTTCATGTATTTCAGTCTCGATTAACAGATAACGCAAAATTGCTGTGTTCTTCAGATTCGTTTTATAGCGCGAAGTTCCGAACTAAAGTTTCTGCAAAAAGTAAAAATTTATTGTCCGTCTTTACAAAAGCCTGGTTATTGTTCTACCGCCATCAGCCGCCGATATTCATCCCACGCATAAAGGTCCGTCATGCCGCTGATATAATCCTGTAACAGCCGACAACGATAATAATATTCCCATAACGGGAACTCAGGAGAATCTGACGGTAATTTACTGACAGCCTCGACATAGGCCAGCCGATGGCGCGTTGAGAGCTTGTGGAATAAGCGTGATTCAATGGGGAAACGTTTTACTCGCTCTTTTTCTACCAGTTCAGTAAAGTCTGATAATGACATGCTTAATAAAGGACGATAAATCTCTAATAACCCGCTAATCACCCGATACCCCTGCAACTCAAGCTGCTCGACATCTGGATGGCTAAACACATGTTTTACGGCGACATTTTTATATAATTTTAAAAGTTCACTACATTCACTGGCATCTTCTAACAGGGCATGATTAAACGTTCCGGCAAAAATCGTCGGCAAATTATCAATAAATCGTTGTGCCGCATAGGGCACCAGCTTATTGAGGGTGTTCACCCGTAAATACATAAAAAACTGATCTTCCGTACTGCGGCTTAAACTATTTGAGCGCGATTTTTCCCAGGCATTTTCTACCACTTGTGCAAACAGAGAACCTTTCTCATGCTGACCCCACGCATCATGCAAATGATGATAAAGCTGCTCAACGGTAAATATTCTTTTCTCTACCGCATCTTCAAGATCAGCCACACAATAAGAGATATCGTCAGCAGCTTCCATAATCCACGTTAATGGAAAACGACTGTAAAGCGCCAAATTAAGTTCTTTACGCAAACGGGCAATATAGGCTTCTTCAGAAAGATAATAGCCCGGTTTTTTCATTAAATAGTGGTGAGTCTCAGGCGTTTCACCACGCCACCACGCCGGACGAGTATATTTTAAAATACCGCCAACCTGCGCCCAGGTGAGATTCATCCGCATCAATGTATGCACCAGACGAATACCTTGTGCATTGCCTTCAAAATGACATAAGTCCTGACGAATTTTGCGCCGCAGCTCGTTAAGTTGTTCCTCCCCTTCCCGCAATCGCAACGCTGTCACGCTACAGCGATCGTCGGTCAGCGGCTGACTTTCGGCATCCGCTGGGTACAAACGCTGGCGAAACCAGTCATTTATAGCCGCTTCACCAAAATGACCAAACGGTGGATTACCGATATCGTGCATCAGGCATGACATCTCGACAATGCTTTCAAACGGCCCGGTCAGTTCATCCAGGCCGTACTCCTCCAGCAATTTAAGTTCTTTCAGACGACTTAAAATCTCTTTGGCGATATAGCGCCCCACCTGCTGAACTTCCATTGAATGGGTAAGACGCGTGCGTACGGCGGCATTGCGCTCAAGTGGAAAAACCTGGGTCTTTTGTTGCAGACGACGAATCGCCGGAGAGTTAATAATACGCCCGCGATCGCTTTCAAAGATCCGCAAGATCTCATGTTCGGTTTTAACGCCCTGCGGTGAACGATAACGACGATGCCAGTTTATTTTGTTTCGGAAATCAATCTGTGCCATGTCCTCTCCCGCGTGAGAAATACGCTTCCTCTTAAGCGCATGATAAACTATGCCCTCAAATCAGGCTTATCGCGAGTAAATCTATGAAAATCGGCATCATTGGTGCAATGGAAGAAGAAGTTACGCTACTGCGTGACAAAATCGAAAACCGTCAAACTCTCCGTCTGGGTGGCTGTGAAATCTACACAGGTCAACTGAACGGAACCGAGGTTGCGCTTCTGAAATCGGGCATCGGTAAAGTCGCTGCGGCGCTGGGTGCAACTCTGCTGCTGGAACACTGCAAACCAGATGTGATTATTAACACCGGTTCTGCAGGGGGCCTGGCGCCAACGCTGAAAGTGGGCGATATCGTTGTCTCTGACGAAGCACGTTATCACGACGCGGATGTCACGGCATTTGGTTATGAATATGGTCAGTTACCTGGCTGTCCGGCAGGCTTCAAAGCTGATGATAAACTGATCGCTGCCGCCGAGTCCTGCATTGCCGAACTGAACCTTAACGCTGTACGAGGTCTGATTGTCAGCGGCGACGCGTTCATCAACGGCTCTGTTGGTCTGGCGAAAATCCGCCACAATTTCCCGCAGGCCATTGCGGTAGAGATGGAAGCGACAGCTATCGCTCATGTCTGCCACAATTTTAATGTACCGTTTGTGGTGGTACGCGCCATCTCCGACGTGGCCGATCAACAGTCTCATCTCAGCTTCGACGAATTTCTGGCCGTTGCAGCCAAACAGTCCAGCCTGATGGTTGAGTCACTGGTGCAGAAACTGGCGCATGGCTAAGTCACTGTTCAGGGCGCTGGTCGCCCTGTCTTTTCTCGCACCGCTGTGGCTCAACGCCGCGCCGCGCGTTATCACACTTTCTCCCGCCAACACTGAACTTGCCTTTGCCGCCGGGATCACGCCGGTAGGGGTCAGCAGTTATTCCGACTATCCGCCAGAAGCGCAGAATATTGAGCAGGTTTCCACCTGGCAAGGGATGAATCTGGAACGCATCGTGGCGCTGAAACCCGATTTGGTGGTTGCCTGGCGCGGAGGGAACGCCGAGCGGCAGGTTGACCAACTTGCTTCGCTGGGAATAAAAGTCATGTGGGTCGATGCGACAAGCATTGAACAAATTGCCGATGCGTTACGTCAACTGGCTCCCTGGAGTCCGCAACCTGACAAGGCCGGAAAAGCCGCGCAAACCTTACTGGAACAGTATGCGCAACTGAAAGCGCAATATGCTGATAAACCGAAAAAACGTGTTTTCTTACAATTCGGCATTAATCCGCCATTCACCAGCGGAAAAGAGTCGATTCAGAACCAGATACTGGAAGTTTGCGGCGGAGAAAACATCTTTAAAGACAGTCGAGTTCCCTGGCCGCAGGTTAGCCGTGAACAAGTATTAGCACGCGCACCGCAGGCCATTGTCATCACTGGCGGAGCGGATAAAATTCCTAAAATAAAGCAATACTGGGGCGAACAACTCAAAATTCCCGTTATTCCTCTCACAAGTGACTGGTTTGAACGCGCAAGCCCACGTATTATCCTCGCTGCACAACAACTCTGTAATGCGCTTTCACAAGTGGATTAGCGCCTGACCTTTCAGGTGCTCAGTGGGGATTGAAAAATGCTCGTCTATTGGCTGGATATAGTCGGTACAGCGGTATTTGCCATCTCCGGCGTTTTGCTGGCCGGAAAATTGCGTATGGACCCTTTTGGCGTCCTGGTTCTGGGCGTGGTTACCGCAGTAGGTGGCGGGACAATTCGCGACATGGCGCTGGATCACGGTCCGGTATTTTGGGTGAAAGATCCCACCGATCTGGTCGTCGCGATGGTGACCAGTATGCTGACTATCGTTCTGGTACGCCAGCCAAGGCGCTTACCCAAATGGATGCTGCCGGTGCTGGATGCTGTTGGTCTGGCAGTGTTTGTTGGCATTGGTGTCAACAAAGCCTTTAATGCGGAAGCGGGTCCGTTAATCGCGGTTTGTATGGGTGTGATCACCGGCGTCGGCGGCGGGATCATCCGCGATGTACTGGCGCGCGAAGTTCCGATGATATTACGCACAGAAATCTACGCGACGGCCTGTATTATCGGCGGTATTGTCCACGCTACAGCTCATTACACCTTCTCCGTACCGCTGGAAACAGCCAGTATGATGGGAATGGTTGTAACGCTATTGATACGGCTGGCGGCTATTCGGTGGCATCTGAAATTGCCGACGTTTGCGCTGGATGAGAATGGGCGTTGAAGAGAGAAGGTGTGCCGGATAGTTTATCCGGCACATTAACAGCAGATTAGATGCTGAAGGAAGAACCGCAACCGCAGGTGCTTTTCGCATTCGGGTTGGTTACGATGAAGCGTGAACCTTCCAGACCTTCGGTATAATCAACGGAACCGCCGACCAGATATTGCAGGCTCATCGGATCAACCACCAGGCCAACGCCCTGTTTTTCGATGGTCATATCGCCTTCGTTCACCTGATCATCAAAGGTGAAACCATACTGGAAGCCGCTGCAACCGCCACCGGTGATATACACGCGTAATTTCAGATTCGGGTTATCTTCGTCAGCGATCAGGCTTTTAACTTTGTTGGCTGCTGCGTCGGTAAACTCCAGCGGCAGTGCTACGTCATCACTCATATTTTGCTCCAAACGACATCGGCAATTGGGCAAATTCTAACCCAATAATAACTGCCATTATCTAATACCCTGGTATTTCGTTCAAGTATTCTCGCTGGCAGCCACGGCCTTGCTTCGCGCCAGCTGCTCCGCTTCCTGTTTTGCCAGCGTGCGGGCAAGAATCGCCGAGTATAACGGTTTCCCACCAGTAAATTGTGCTAATAGTGTTGCGCCAAGACCGGTAATAATCATTGGCAAAATGAGCTGATAGTTATCTGTCATCTCAAGCACCAGGATGATCCCGGTCAACGGCGCACGAACAGAGGCCGCCAGTAACGCCCCCATTCCAGCTATAGCAAATGTCCCTGCTTCAAGGTGGTATTGCGGAAATATCTCCGTGGCAGCCATGCCAAATGCCGTTCCCAAAACCGTACCGAGCGCCAGCATCGGAGCGAAAATACCGCCCGGCGCGCCAGAAGAGAAGCAGAGCAGCGTAGTGATCACTCGCGCGACAAAAATAAATATCAGCATTCCCATGCTGAAATTCCCCGCCGTAGCGATAGGAATCAGGTTAAAACCGCCGCCCGAAGTTTCTGGTGCAACGAAACCCAACAACCCGCACAGACCGCCAATCGCACCGCCCATCAACACCCATTTAGTGATATTGCCGCCGTGCACACGGTGCAGCAAATCCTGCATCCCCAGAACCCATTTATTAAAAACAGGGCCGAAGATACCAAAAATAATGCCGAGGATCAGATAAAGCCACAGGGTATTGAGCGGCGCGTCAGAAAGTTTACCGACGTCAATCAGCGCAACTTCATGATTAAAAATCCGATACATAATGGTCGACATAATGACGCCAATAAATACCGCTTTAATCGAAATTAACGTATAGCGAAACTGCGGACGCATCTCTTCGATAATAAATAGAATACCCGCGAGCGGCGCGTTAAAGGCCGCCGCCAGCCCCGCCGCTGCACCGGTTGCCAGCAACGTGTGGCGAGCTTCATCACCTTTCATGCGGAAAATATCAAGCACCATACGGCCAATGTTACCGCCGATCTGCACGGTTGGTCCTTCACGCCCCAAAACCATACCACCACCGAGTGTCCCCAACCCGCCAAAGAATTTCACCGGCAAAACACGCCACCAGCGAACGGGACGTTGATCTTCCAGCGCCCCTTCAATTTCCGGAATCCCTGAACCACCTGCTTCTGGCGCGTATTTACGCACCAGAAAGTAGCCGAACATTGCCAGCACCGCCGAACAAAGAAAAGCGACGGTTAACAGAAGTGGGTAATTATCAGCAGTATGTACCAGCGCCCCCATACGTTGGTTTTGCAACCAGGCGACGCCTTTGTCAAAAGCAACTGCAGCCAGCCCGACAAGGGTGCCGACGACCGCCGCCATAAACAAAATGGCTAACGGGGTTTTGTCGCGCTCAAGAAGTTGGCGAATCAGTTGTCTGCGTCGCAGACGCGCGGCCTGCGGTATTTCATAAGAAGGAGTTTCAGTTTTCATCCAATGATCACATATTGGTCATACAAATAAGATGACGGCATTTTACTCGCTCGTTCCATGAAAATCCTTTGCAAAGCGTAATGTTTCAAATACCCAAAACTTTTATACTCTTAGAAATCCAGGTTGCAGCAGTATAAGCAACCTGATGTTTGACGAGTATTTAACTTGTTATGAATAACATAGAATAGCAGCCATTCACTTTTTCTACGAATCAGGAACCCTCCATGAGTAAGTCTGAAAACCTATACAGCGCAGCGCGCGAGCTGATCCCTGGCGGTGTGAACTCTCCTGTTCGCGCCTTTACCGGCGTGGGCGGTACTCCACTGTTTATCGAAAAAGCGGACGGCGCTTATCTGTACGACGTTGATGGCAAAGCCTATATCGATTATGTCGGTTCCTGGGGGCCGATGGTGCTGGGTCATAATCATCCGGCGATCCGCAATGCAGTGATTGAAGCCGCTGAACGTGGTCTGAGCTTTGGTGCGCCGACCGAAATGGAAGTAAAAATGGCGGAGCTGGTGACCGAACTCGTGCCGACGATGGATATGGTGCGCATGGTGAACTCTGGCACCGAAGCAACGATGAGCGCCATCCGCCTGGCGCGTGGTTTTACCGGTCGCGACAAAATCATTAAATTCGAAGGTTGTTACCACGGCCACGCTGACTGCCTGCTGGTGAAAGCCGGTTCTGGCGCGCTCACGTTAGGTCAGCCAAACTCTCCGGGCGTTCCGGCAGATTTCGCCAAACATACCTTAACCTGTACCTATAACGATCTGGCGTCTGTACGCGCCGCGTTTGAACAGTATCCGCAAGAGATTGCCTGCATTATCGTCGAGCCAGTGGCAGGCAACATGAACTGTGTTCCTCCGCTGCCAGAGTTCCTGCCGGGTCTGCGCGCGCTGTGTGACGAGTTTGGCGCGTTGCTGATCATCGATGAAGTTATGACCGGTTTCCGCGTGGCGCTGGCAGGCGCACAGGATTATTACGGCGTGGTGCCGGATCTCACCTGCCTGGGCAAAATCATCGGCGGTGGGATGCCAGTAGGCGCATTCGGCGGTCGTCGTGATGTAATGGATGCACTGGCTCCGACCGGCCCGGTCTATCAGGCTGGTACGCTTTCCGGTAACCCAATTGCGATGGCAGCAGGTTTCGCCTGTCTGAATGAAGTCGCGCAGCCGGGCATTCACGAAACGCTGAATGAGTTAACCACGCGTCTGGCGGAAGGTCTGCTGGAAGCGGCAGAAGAAGCGGGAATTCCGCTGGTCGTTAACCATGTTGGCGGCATGTTCGGTATTTTCTTTACCGACGCCGAGTCCGTGACGTGCTACCAGGACGTGATGGCCTGTGACGTGGAACGCTTTAAGCGTTTCTTCCATATGATGCTGGATGAAGGTGTATATCTGGCACCGTCAGCGTTTGAAGCGGGTTTTATGTCTGTGGCGCACAGCATGGAAGATATCAATAACACCATCGATGCTGCGCGTCGGGTGTTTGCGAAGTTGTGATGATTTTGCCTCGCCCACCGGGCGAGGCATTCAATTAACGGCTCTGCTTTCTCAACAAATAGATAAAGTACGGCGCGCCGATAAACGTCGACAACAATCCCGCTGGGATCTGGAACGGAAACAGCACCATCCGCCCACACCAGTCAGCGAATACCAGCAATAAACCTCCCACCAGCGCCGAAATCACAATGTGCGGCATCGTCCGTCGAAAGCCCATCATCCGCGCGATATGCGGTGCCATCAAACCAACAAAACTCAACGGCCCAATAGTCATCGTCGCGGTCGCTGTCAGGCAAGCCGCTAACAGCAGCAACGCAATTCGCGTCGGCGTCAGCGCCATTCCCACAGCTCGTGCGGTATCGCCACCCAGCGGCAAAATGGTCAGCCAGCGGCGGCACAGCGGGGTAATCGCCAGCAAAATCACCATCACAATTCCTGTGCGCCAGACCTGTGCATCGGTCGCGTTGTAGGTCGAACCGGAAATCCAGGTCAGCACTTGCGCCATTCGCGGGTCACCACTCGCCTGCAACATCATCAAAAGCATGGTGAACGCGGTGCTTAACGCCATCCCCGCAAGCAGCATCCGGTGTGGGGAAAATCCACCTCGACCGGCGGCGATCATAATGATTAACAAGGTCACCGCCGCGCCAAGACTTCCCGCAGGCAACAGCCAGCCAAAGGCGTTGCCCGGCACCAGAAACAGCATCAACACTACGCCAAACGCCGCACCGGAGCTAATCCCCAGCACTTCCGGGCTTGCCATCGGGTTTCCGGTCAACCGCTGAATAATGCAGCCCGCCACCGCCAGCATGACGCCCGCAAACAGTGCTGCCATAATTCGTGGCCAGCGCCAGGGCATTAAATCATCAAGCAGCGCCCCGCTCGCCCACGTCCAGCCGTGCGCATCACGACCAAACGACAACGCCACAACCACAGCAATCAACAGCAGCACGCCGCCAGCGAGGGCAAACGCCAGCACATGTTGGCGTTCAGTCGCGACACGATCGTTCACCTTCATATCTGGCGCGCTAATGCTGCGTAAACGCGGCAGCAGCCACAACAGCAGCGGCGCACCGATGAGCGCAGTGACCGAACCGGTGGAAACCTCCATCCACACGCGAGTCAGCCAGAGGATGATTTGATCGGAAAGCCAGAGGATCAGCGCACCAATCAGCGACGCCAGCATCAACCGTGGCAGCAAACGCCGCGCCCCCAGCATTTTCGCCAGCAGTGGTGCGAACAACCCGATAAAGCCGATAATCCCTACCGCATTCACCAGCAGAGCACTGATGACAATCGCCAGCGACAGCGCCGCCAGACGCGCCAGCGACAAGGCCAGGCCCAGATTGCGCGCCACGCCATCATCAAGCCCCATCAGGGTTAATGGACGAAGTAGCAGCAACGTCAGCATCACGCCGCCCAGCAGCTGCGGCCATAAACGCTCAACGCCGCTCCAGTCGGTTTGCGTCAGCGTTCCTGTACTCCACAGGAACATGCTTTGTAGCTGGTCGTGATGGAAGATAACCAGTAACTGATTGATTGCCCCGCAATAAAGGCTCACCACCAGACCCGCGAGGATCAGCGTTACCGGCGAAAGGCGCTTGCCCCACGCGACGCCAAAGACAATTAAGCCAACGACACAAGCCCCTGCCAACGCGGCAAACTGGCTCGCCATCGCGCCGGGGATCGCCCAGAGCGTGGTGACGGTAATTCCCAGTTGCGCGCCCGTTGCGACGCCCAGCGTAGTCGGTTCTGCCAGCGGGTTACGCAACACTTGCTGAAACAGCACGCCCACCAGCCCCAGACCTGCGCCAACCAACAGCGAAATAGCCAGACGCGGCAGCAAGCTGTAGTGAAAAATCATCTGTTCAATGACATCGATATCCGGCGACCAGGCAGCCTGCGCCCACTGACTACGCGGCAGCGCCTGCGAGAAGTTCATCCAAGTCAACGCCGCAGCGGCAATCACCAGCAGCGCCAGTAATAACGCCGGGAAAAGCGCAATTCGTTTACTCACGCTTGACCTCCGATGGCGTTATCCAGAATACGCACAAAATGCATTGCCGAGAGCGTCGCACCATAGAACCAGACGGCGGGTACACGCTGAAAGCGTCCGGCACGGACAAACGGCATTGCCTGCCACAGCGGCGTCGCCATTAACGCGTCCATGTCTTTGCTGTTGTCGTGATCAAAACAGAGCACATCAACGTCTTTATAGGCTGCCAGACGATCGATACTGACGGCGGTACTGCCCCAAAAGTTGGTTTCCCCTTGCCAGGCATTTGAGATGCCGTACTCATCAAGAATTTCCTGGAATAAGCTGTTTGGACCGAAGACCAACATATGGCGCGAATCGATAAGCGTCGTCAGCAGTAACGGACGCGCTCCTCGCTTCACAAAGCGGGGTTTCATGCTGCGGATAAAGTCTTCATATTGCACTAAATGCGTTTCCGCTGCACTTTGCAGGTTAAGTAAATCTGCCATTTCCGTCAGCGATTTACGCGCCATCGCCAATGGCTGTTTGCCGTCGCTGAAGTTAAATCCGCGTCCCGGCGCAATACGAGCCAACATTTCTGGTGAAGGACCATATCCCGCCGACCAGACCATAAACGATGGTTTCATTTCGGTCAGCAGTTCGAGGTTAGGTTCTGTACGCAAACCAACATCAATCACCGACTCCGGCAATGGCGGTTCGCTGACCCACAGTCGATAGTTGATGGTATCCGCCACGCCGTAAGGCACGATGCCGAGCGCCAGCAGTAATTCCACCGGCAACCACTCCAGCGCCACAATACGATTGGGATCAATAGCCGCCGCGTGGGCGGTATTCATCTGCCATAACAACGGAGAAAGCGCCATCGCCGTTAACAGTCGGCGGCGCGAAATAAGAGATAAGCCGCTCATCAATAAACAAAACTCACAGGTGCAGCACCCGCCGGATGCGGCAAAATACCCATCGGGATGCCATAAATCATTTCGAGGGTTTCGCCGCGCATAATTTCCGCAGGCGTTCCCTGAGCAATCATTTCACCGCCGCGCAGGGCGACCAGATAATCACAGTAACGCGCAGCCATATTGATATCGTGCAGCACGGCAATGACCGTCAGGCCACGCTCCTGACTTAAACGATGCACCAGCGCCAGCACATCAACCTGGTGGGCGATATCCAGCGCCGAGGTCGGTTCGTCCAGCAACAGACAACGGCTATCCTGCGCCACCAGCATGGCGATCCACGCCCGCTGACGCTCGCCGCCAGAGAGACTATCGACCAGCCGCTGCGCCAGCGGTTTTAAGCCAACCAGCGAGATAGCTTCCTCGACCTTTTCGCGATCTGCCGCGCCAAAGCGCCCCAGCGCGCCATGCCACGGGTAACGACCAATCGCCACCAGTTCACGCACCGTCATCCCTTCTGCCGGAGGAAGCTGCTGCGGCAAATAAGCCACTTTGCGGGCGAACGCTTTGCTGCTCCAGCTTTCCAGCGGCTGGGCATCAAGAAGAATCTCCCCTTCCGACGGTGGCTGATGACGGCCAAGCATTTTGAGCAGAGTGGATTTACCAGAACCGTTGTGACCAATCAGACCGGTCACTTTCCCGGCAGGAAAGGTTAACGACAGCGGATGCAAAAGCGTGCGCCCAGGCACACGAAAGGAGATATTACGCAGTGCAAAAGTGGTATCGGAATGATTCGTGTATTCCTGCATAACAGCCAACTTGTGAAACGGGCACGGAAATCCGTGCCCCAAAAGAGAAATTAGAAACGGAAGGTTGCGGTTGCAACGACCTGACGTTCTGCGCCCCAGAAGCAGCCATAAGTGTTAAAGCAGCTGGCGACGTATTCACGATCGAACAGGTTGTTAACATGCAGCGCCACGTTGGAGCCAACCATACCGACTCGCGCCAGATCATAACGCACTAACGCATCCACGACCGTATAACTTCCCACTTTAAAGGAGTTAGCCGGATCACCATAGCTGGAGCCTGTATAACGACCACCGGTGCCCAGTGTCAGACCTGAAAGTGGGCCGTCAAAGAAGGTGTAGTCAGCCCACAGAGAAGCCATGTGTTTTGGCACCTGCGCAGGCGTATTGCCTTTATAGGTAGTATCGGTGGTGTATTCCGCATCGGTGTAGGTATAAGAACCGACTACGTTAACACTCGCCGACAACGCCGCTTTTGCTTCGATTTCTACGCCACGTGCGCGGATCTCGCCACCTTCAACCGAGAAGAAGGAACCCTCAGGGTCCGCCATCAGGTTATTGGTTTTGGTGAGATTATACAGTGCACCCGTCACCACAATTGGGCGATCTTCCGGTACATATTTCACGCCGACTTCGTACTGCTTACCTTTAGACGGTGCGAAAATATTACCATCCTTTCCGACCTGGGAAGAAGGTTCAAACGATTCGCTATAACTGAAGTAAGGTGTTACGCCATTATCAAACAGGTAGTTAACACCACCACGCCAGGTAAACTGTTTGTCATCACGTTTATCGGTCATCCCGGCAACGCGGTTAAGAGATTCTTGATCCGCCCAGTCATAACGACCGCCCAGGGTGACCAGAACTTTATCCCACTGCGCCTGATCCTGAACGTAAATACCCGTTTGCTTCTGCTTATTCAGAATGCGGTAAGGGCCGGAGTTTGCCGGATCTTTCGCATTGAAATCGAAATCGGTATTCACCGGATTGTACAGATCGAGCAGCGGTACGGAGTCGTCGTAACCAAACCAGGCGTTGATGTCGTTACGCATACGCATGAAATCAACACCCGTCAGCAGGGTGTGGTCAATATCGCCAGTGGCAAATTTGCTCTGCAGCTGGGTATCAACAGAGAAGTTTTGCAGCTTCTCATCATCAACGACATATTTACGCGCCAGATAATGGCCTTTGTCCGCTGGCGCTAATGCCGCACATTGTTGGCTGTAAGCATTCGCCGGATCGGAGCAGACACCGTAACCATAAACGCTGTTTTGCGAGGTTTTGTTTTCCGCAAAGCGCAGGTTCTGACGCACGGTAAAGGTATCGTTAAATTCGTGGTCGAAGCTGTAGCCCACCATCTTCTCATTACGAGAATAGGTGTTGTTCTTCGCCCCTTCGTTAAAGTCCGTCGGCAGACGCTTACCATTCGGCAGCGGCTCAACGGTTCCCTCTTTCGGCAACCAGCCGTAATAACCGGTTTCCGGCTCGTTCTGGAAGTAAGAAAGGAAGGTGAAATTGGTTTTATCGTCCGGACGCCAGGTGAACGCCGGTGCAATAGCATAACGCTGCTCTTCTGACCCTTTCTGCTGAGCATTGGCAGAACGCGCAAGACCGGTCAGGCGATAAGAGTAAACGCCGTCGTCATCCAGTGCATCGCTAAAGTCAAAACCAGTCTGGAACAGGCTGTCAGTACCGGCTTTAAATTGAACTTCTTTCAGCGGTTCGGTAGTCGGACGCTTGCTGACCATGTTCAACAGGCCGCCAGGGCTGCTTTTACCGTAAAGCACGGAAACCGGGCCACGCATAATTTCAGCGCGTTCCAGCATATACGGGTCAATGACCGCATCGTTATAGAAGTTGCCCTGCAACTTCAGGCCATTCAGATAGTTATTCTGGCTTTGGCCTTCTGCCGCAAAACCGCGAATGATCAGGTGGTCATAGGTGTTGGATGCGCCACGCGTACCAACAGAGACACCTGGCGTGTAGCTGAGCGCCTCTTTTACTGACTTAGGCTGATGCAGCGCCATCTCTTCGGCGGTCACAACAGAAATAGACTGGGGCACTTTTTGAATCGGCGTATCTGTTTTGGTGCCGGTAGCGGACTGTCGCGCCGCAATAGTTGCAGCCGGCCCCCATGCGCTTTCTTGCGGCGCAGGTGCAGCGGTAACGGTGATAGTGTCTTCTTTCGGTTCAACCGCTGCCTGTGCATAAACAGACATGCCGCTAACCGCTGTGGCTACTACAACTGCGATTTTACGCAGCGAGTGTTTTGGCTGAGCAGTTTTGTAACGCGCCATTGGTATATCTCTGATGTAAAGTGAATGATAACGTAAACGAGAATAATTATTATAAAGATAAGATAATATTCGAAAGGCTGACGGGTTCGCAAGCGGTACGCAATATGCGCGCCCCTGAAGGGTCAATAAACAATCAGATGAAAAGAAAGGGTTAATTGTTTAGGCGGGATGTTACTGATATTGACTTATCTACGCCCTGTGTTCATTCATTCCACAAGGCGTAGTGATTTATTCCCCAGTCTATACAAGCCGCGTCAGGATAACGCTTTCAGAAGAAGCTGCGCGCGATGCTCATCGCTCACGGTCTCCCAGGCTTCCGCAAGCTGAACGTGCGCTTGTTTACTGATATCTATAGAAACCGCCAGTCCTTCATCAACTTCCGGCGCCTGAGTGTTGTTCTCACTCTGTTCAATGGCACGGAAAATTGCTTCATTCATGGTGGCAGTGTCGAGCGAACCCAGACGGCTTTTTAGTGCCTGAGCGGTGGAGGCAGAAACCCACATGCGGACGATCTCTTCATTCACCGGTTCACTCTGCACGCGAAAATAACAAAGGTTCTCGTCTGACGGCAGCGGCACGTCAAAATATGGCTGGATCTTGATACCCGCACTGGTCGTCACGGAATAGCGTTTCTGCTTTGTATCCCGGTCATATATCCACAAACTTTTGCTGGCCTTACGTGCCCCTTTAGCTGGAGTAACATTCCATACCGCTGTGTACTGCTCCGGATTTGGCGGGATCATCCGCTCTTCAAAATAGAGGAATTCCGTCAGACTATCCTCCCATAGTAGCCAGCCTGTACGCATATCAGGGGTCTTATGAGGTGCGGCATCTCTTACCGTTTGCGTTCGACGTTCTATAAGCTCTGCGTATTGCTGGAAGACGTCATGCATCACGTCGTTAGCATCACGAGTGGTATCATCAATACGGATCGAACGCGTTGCAGCCGGGTGCATAAGCGTAGTGCCGCAGACTGACTTGATCGGTCTGTCACGCAGGCCTGCTATGCGCAAGAGTTTCATCTCCAGCCCCAATCCCTGATAATTGACATCAATATGTAAATTGCTCCAGCCACCATCAGGAATATTTTTTGCCAGGCAGTAAACGCGACTCCAGTCACCTTCCTCCAGCTTTCTGCCCATCATGGCGGCAACCTGAGTTGCCAACCACCGTTTAGCAAATACCTTTTCAGTATCAGTAAATGCTTGTAAGTATGCCATTACAACGGATCCTTATTACCTTCCAAAAGAGCAATTGCCTGAGACCTGAAGGTCGCGAAGTCCAACATTTTCCCATGCAGTAAAAGACTTTCAGCCAGATATTCGCTGTAGAGAGTGCGATAATCAATATCAGCCTCACGTTTAACGTGCAGATAAGGAAGCACGGGGATCGTACCATTTCGCTGGCTCAGGAATTCCTTAACTGAAATGGTTTTCGCCTCCGCCGTTGACACTTCCTGCTTGTTGCCATTTTCAACTTTACGACAATGCAGCATGAGATCAGCACCTGCGGTGTTATCGCTAACAAATTGCTTAAACGTACCATGCTGCTTGTCGAAAATATCGATCCTTTCAATGGTAAAACCAGCATCCAGCACTGCATTACGCAGACGATTCCAGATGTCCTCCGAAGAGTTCATAAATACCAACACCATCCAGTGTCCTGGTCTTAGCACACGATAACTTTCAGCCAGACTCTGCGTCATTAATTCCTGATATCTGTTGGCATCCTTTTTTTGTACGCGATTAACTATGGCTTCATCCGTGGCATCCGTATAGGACATTAACCAGGACTCCCACAACATATTCATTTCGCTATAGTTAATGTTGGCTCCAAACGGCGGATCGGTGAAAATCAGATCAACACTATTATCCGGCAGAAACGAAAGATCGGTCGCAGAACCCGTTTTAACCTGACAACGACCAACGTAGGCTTTAGCCGTGGTTTCAAGGTGATCAATAATTGATCTGGCCTTGCGTTCGAAGGTCAAAAAGATATTCGCTTCATTGAAAATATACGGGACATTAAAATTTGCCGTATTACCGCTGCCGCCCCAAAAACGGTACTCAGAAAGCCGGGTCACACGCTGATAGAGCGAAGTGAAAACAAAGCCGAGAAATGCGGCAATATTGGTATCTTCAACGCGATGAATCGCTTTCCACAACTGGCTCATCGCCGCCAGATTTCTGGCAGTATAAAAATGCTTTATGTTAGTCAGGCCATGACGCTTGGGCTGTGCCAGATTCACTCCATCTGGTAGATCGAAATCCGGGATGAACCCCTCAGCAAGATATTTGCCTGCGTCAATTGCGGCAATGAGCTTGAGATCGGCCTCCACAGGCGGCACCTCGGACTGAGCTTTACCGCAGCATTTATACCCCACGAGAACCGGCACTGGCGTCGTTCGGGCAAGGCGCGATTTTTTGACCTGATGATGACAATAAGGGCACGGGAACTCGCGCAAAAATTTATGTTCGCGCACAGTGTTACCGTAGCTACGGCATTCGTCCCAAAGCACAAACTCCTTACTACACTCGCTGCAAATGACTTTGTATGACCAGACAGTAAAGAGCAACTCTGCCTCTTTTCCACAGGTACGGCATTGCGTTGTGTAAAGGGTTTTACGCAGATCCTCCAGACTCTCAGTAACTACTTTTACCGCCGCCGCGAGCGCAGCGGGATCGCATTGCGATGTAAATCGATTAGCGATAAAACTGGCTGCAGGTGACAGTTCATTGAGAATGACATCATGACCGGTCGTCAGTGCCGCGACCCCTGTCATACCGCTTCCCGCAAAGGGATCAAGCACCAGTCCGCCTTCGGGCAAATATTTTTGCAGCACCTGGGCAATCCCTTGAGGCGGAACTTTGGTGTGATATGTATGCGCGTCATAAGTATACGTATTCTTTCCTGCTGAAACGCCCTCCGCCACAGCCTCTTTCACGGTCTGCGCAGCTTCAGAATGCGATGAAAGAATTTCAGCCAACAGGTATTCACCATTGCCCCAAAGTTCTCCTTTTTTAAGTCGGGAGAGCAGAGGCAGCCCCGGCTCATCGCGCAGCACAATCGTGCCTTCATATTTGTCGGCTGTCGTTTTTTTACGTATCCCACGAGAGGCGAATGTTCGTGTCGTATTCAGATTCGCAAGATCGATCGCCAGACCCGCATTGAGCTTCGCAAGTAGCTCATGCAATTCTTTTATCGTATCGGCACTGGGTTCAATATCCCCGCGAATCCAGCGAGCAACTGAAATGTAAGAAGTGCCGAGATACTGCGCCACGCCTTTCGGATCCAGGCCACTTAATGCCATAATTTCCTGCAATAATGCCTGATAGTGATTCTCAGGATGTGATACTTGCTGACCAGAGCGCATCATCTTTTGCCCCCCTCATTAATACCAATAACAACGTTGAGAGATACCTCATTAGCGTGCACTGCTATAGTCATTCACTATTTACCTTTTTGATTCGCTTTCTCATTAAGTCCGGCAAAGGCTGTGTCGATACGCTTTCATCGACTATTCTGAGAGGATGTCTGTTGGCATCAAAGGAAGAATGTTTCACGCAAAAAATATTTAAATTCATTGCGTTGAATATTAAACAGGTCAATTTCTTCTGATATTTGCATCCCACTAAATTTAGCAGGTTCCCTGTATCAACAGAGAACCTGCCATTAGTATCAACGCATTACTGCCTGAGAACGTTAATTACTGCCAAACATGTCCTTGATCCAGCCTGCTACGCCGTCGCTGTCTTTCTGCTCCTGTTGCGCAGGTTGCTGCGGCTGAGAAGACTGATCAAACGGATTGCCCGACGGCTGCTGTTGAATCTCGCTTTGCTGGCACAACGAATCAGGATCGCTGGTCCATACTGGCAAGGTTCTCATACCACCGCTGCAAACAAAGTTACCGTCGTAGTCCACGCCCATATCCACAATATCTTCCGGCGGTACAAGATTCAGCGGCGTTGGCGTCTGGTTCGCCAGATAACGCTGGTAAATCGACATCGCCCCACTGGCGCCATACAGTTTAGTTGGCTGGTTGTTATCGCGGCCAACCCAGGTGATGGTCACCGTGCTGCCGTCAATGCCCGCAAACCAGGTATCAACGTTGTTGTTGGTAGTCCCTGTTTTCCCTGCCAGATGCAGATTTGGATATTTCGCCCCAAGCTGACGACCCGTACCGCGTTGTACAACCTGCTGCATGGTCCACAATGTCAGATACGCCGCCTGCGCCGGAACAGCGCGTTCCGCCTGCGGGAAACTCTGATAGAGCACTTTACCATCTTCAGCAATCACTGAACGCAGTGCAGAAAGCGGTGCGCGGTTACCTCCGCTGGCGATAGTCTGGAATGCCTGCGCCACTTCGATTGGCGTTAAGTTCAACGCCCCCAGTAACATAGCCGGAACCGGATTCAGCTGATCTTTCGGCACGCCCAGCTTAATCCAGGTGTCCGTAACCGCAGGCAGCCCCAGCGCCATCCCCAGATTTACCGTTGGCACGTTCATAGAACGGGTCAACGCATCCACCAGCATCACTCTGCCGCTTTCGCTATAGCGACGATCATCGTTCTGCGGTGACCAGACCTGACCGTTCGGCTGACGCAGCGCGATGGGGGCGTCGGCAATCCACGTGTTCAGACGATAGATTTTCGGCTGGCTTAAGGCCGTCAGATAAGTCGCTGGTTTTGCCAGTGAACCAATCGAACGACGCGCCTGCATCGCACGGTTATAACCCGCAAACTGCGGTTCCGAACCACCGACCATGGCACGAACCTCACCGCTAAAGCGGTCAACAACCACAATAGCCGTTTCCAGATCGCTCAACTTACGCTGTTTCTTCAGTGCCGGAATACCTTCCACGGCAGCTTTTTCTGCCGCGTCCTGAGCCACCGAGTCAAAGGTAGTGAAGATCTTCACGCCGGAGAGATCTTTCACTTTATCGCCCAGTTTCGCCTGCAGCTCCTGACGTACCAGTTGCATAAAAGCAGGCTGTGGAGAGATTACCCCACCGCGCGGCTGAACGCCCAGCGGACGCGCGCTCAACATGTCGTAGAGTTCTTGATCAATAATCTGCTGTTGTTGCAGCAATCGCAGCACCAGATTACGTCGCTCCAGTGCCAGTTTTGGGTTACGCCACGGGTTGTAAATTGACGCGCCTTTCACCATACCGACTAACAGCGCCTGCTGGTCAAGGCTCAACTCTTCCACCGGACGACCAAAGTAGTACAGGCTCGCCAGCGGGAAACCACGGATTTCGTTGTCACCGCTCTGACCGAGATACACCTCGTTCATATACAGCTCAAGAATGCGGTCTTTGCTGTAACGCGCATCCATGATCAGCGCCATATAAGCTTCGTTCGCTTTACGCCAGTAAGAACGCTCACTGGAAAGGAACAAGTTTTTCACCAACTGTTGCGTCAGCGTACTCGCCCCCTGCACCGTGCGACCGGCGGTCAGGTTTGCCAGCACCGCACGCCCAATTGAGTAGAGGCTGATCCCATCATGCTCATAGAAATGACGGTCTTCCGTCGCCAGCAAGGTATCCACCAGCAGATCCGGGAATCCACTGCGCGGCACAAACAGACGCTGCTCACCGTTTGGCGAGGAGATCATGGTGATCAGGCGCGGATCAAGACGGAAGAAGCCGAACTGACGGTTGTTCTCCATATTGACGATGGTCGCCAGATGATCGCCATCAAAGGTCAGGCGCGCACGCACCTGCCCTTCTTTACTATCCGGGAAATCAAACGGACGGCGGATCATCTCAATGCTGTTAGCCTGCACGGTAAATTCGCCAGGACGGGTCATCTTCGACACCTGACGATATTGGGTCGCCTCTAACAGTTTCACCATCTCGTTCTTGCTGATAGTCATGTCTGGCTCAAGGTTTACCATCCGACCATAAACTGCCGCTGGCAATTGCCAGACCTTGCCATCAATACGGCTGCGAATTTTTTGATCGAGATAAACCCCGTAAACGGCGATTAACACCGCAAATACGATGCCCAGTTTCAGTAGCAGCCAGAGCCAGCCGCGTTTACCACGAGGCTTACGCCCTTTGCCCTTACCTTTGCGCGGCATCGGTTCTTCATCCTCATAGTCATCATAATCATCGTCATCTTCGTAACGACGACGGCTTACCTTTTGTTTGACAGGACGCGTCGGTTTCCCTTTGCGTCCAATTGGCTCGCGGTCATTCCCGGCCATACTTTTTCTCCGCAATATTCAGGCGCAAAAGCCCGATTTTCTGTTCTTCCGTTGCAAGACAGAAGAAGATATCTCTCAAAATTGCTTTTCTCCCTCTCCCTGTGGGAGAGGGTCGGGGTGAGGGCATCAGCGCGCACATTACCCCTCACCCTATCCCTCTCCCCATAGGGGCGAGGGGACTGCCCATACCCGTTTTACGAATATTTTTTCGTCCGGCGCGTCGGCGCGGTGTTGGCGGGGTCGTCCGGCCAGACATGTTTGGGATAACGCCCTTTCATCTCTTTTTGCACTTCGCGATACGCCCCCTGCCAGAAGGCGCTTAAATCACGCGTGATTTGCAGCGGCCTTTGGGCGGGTGAAAGCAACTCCAGCACCAGCGGCACGCGCCCCTGGGCGATCGTCGGATTGGTGGCCTCGCCAAACATCTCCTGCATTCTCACCGCCAGCGCGGGCGGGTTATCTTCATGATAACGAATGGCGATCCGGCTTCCCGTCGGCACAGTGTAATGCGCAGGAAGTTCACTATCCAGCCGTTGCTGCATTCCCCAATCAAGTAACCCGCGCAGCGCCTGGTAAATATCGAGTGATTTCAGGCCACGCAGTGAATGTACACCGCTCATATGTGGCAACAACCACGCTTCCAGCGTCGCCAGCAAATTTGCCTCATCAACCGCTGGCCAGTCATATTCCGGTAGCCACTTCGCAGCACACAGCAAACGCAAACGTAGCTGTTCCGCTTCCGGTGTCCAGTTAAGTACACTGAGACCTTTATCGCGAATACCGTTGAGCATTGCATGATGTAATTCATCTTCCGACGGTTTCGCCAGCGGCTGTACTTTTACTGTGAGCTGACCCATCTGCAACCGACGCCAGGCTTTTAGTGTGCCTTGCACATCGTCCCATTCAACGGTATCAGACTGCCGTAATAGCTGCGGACAACGCTGTATTAACTCATCGATATCGACCGGTAGCGCCAGTAAAATTCGCGCATCCGGCGAGGCGCTGCCCTGCAATAATAACGGTGCGACCAGCCATTCATGGCGGCTTAAGGCATCATCGGTGTCCAGCATCGCTCCCATGCCGTTCGCCAGCTGATAGCGCCCTTCTTGCCCACGACGACGAGCAATGCGATCGGCAAACGCCTCAGCAAGTAACGGCGCGATAAGCGAACTGTCTGCCTCGCCGCCACGCACATTTAAGCGTTTTAATAACTGTTGACTGCGTTGCTGCCAGGCCGGTTGATTGCGCGAAAACGCCACACCCAGATCGCTATTCCCCATCCGTGGCGGCTCTTCGAGAATGGCAGCAATTTTTGCGGCGGTTGCGGCTTCATCGTCGCTCTTCGCGCTCACCAGCATTGCCGCTAAACGTGGATCGTTACCCAGTGTCGCCATTTTTTGCCCTTGCGCACTAAGCCGTTCGCCGTCCAGTGCCCCCAGCATCCCTAACAGCCGTTTCGCGGCCTGTAGATTCACCGCTGGCGGTTGATCAAGCCAACTCATCTGCGCCGGATCGCTGCATCCCCATTGCAGTAATTCCATCAGCAAACCGGAGAGATCGCTTTGTAAGATCTCCGGTTCACTTTGCGCGGCAGCGCGTTCTGCTTGTTCTTTGGCGATTAAATGCAGACAGATACCCGGTTCCAGACGCCCGGCACGCCCGGCGCGTTGCGTCATTGATGCCTGACTAACGCGTTGAGTAATCAATCGCGTAAGCCCCGTGCGCGGATCAAAGCGCGCTACACGCTCCTGGGCACAATCCACCACCAGGCGAATACCTTCGATGGTTAAACTGGTTTCAGCGATATTGGTTGCCAGCACCACTTTACGCATTCCTTGCGGTGCCGGAAGGATCGCTTTTCGCTGATCGTTCAGCGACAACGCGCCATACAGCGGGCAGAGCAACACATCACTGCCGATGCGCGAAGCCAGTTGTTCCTGAACGCGCTGAATTTCTCCGACGCCGGGTAAAAATAAGAGTAATGATCCGCTTTCCTGACGCAGCAATTCGGCGGTAGCAACCGCGACAGCCTCGTCAAAGCGTTGATGTGTGGACAACGGCAAATAGCGACGTTCTACTGGATACGAACGTCCTTCGGAAACAATAACCGGCGCTTGCGGCAGCATTTGTTGCAAACGATCGTTATCCAGCGTGGCCGACATAATGAGCAGTTTTAAGTCATCGCGCAGCCCTTGTTGCACGTCCAGCAATAGTGCCAGCGCCAAATCCGCCTGCAAGCTACGCTCGTGAAATTCATCGAGGATCACCATACCGACGCCGCTCAGCTCTGGGTCGCGTTGGATCATGCGCGTCAGCACGCCTTCCGTAACCACTTCCAGTCGGGTATTCGGCCCCACGCAGTTTTGCGCACGCATCCGGTAGCCAACCGTGTCACCAGGCTTTTCGTTAAGCAGCTCCGCCAGTCGTTGCGCAACGTTACGTGCCGCCAGACGCCGTGGCTCCAGCAGGATAATTTTTCCGTTAATGCCTGGATGCGCCAGCAGTTGCAGCGGCAACCAGGTCGATTTCCCGGCTCCGGTCGGCGCGCTTAATAACACCTGCGGTGCGGTATCAAGAGCAGCAAGTAATTCAGGTAAGACGGCAGCAACGGGCAACGACGACACAAAACGCTCCTGAGGGTTAACATTCTTCGCGCCACATTGTAGCATCGCGGTAATTCATAACCGAGTACCTCACATGTCTGAACCGCAACGGCTGTTCTTTGCCATCAACTTACCCGCAGAAATTCGCGAGCAGATTATCCACTGGCGCGCCGCACAATTTCCGCCTGAAGCCGGGCGTCCGGTTGCCGCCGAAAATTTGCATCTGACGCTGGCGTTTTTAGGCGAAGTGAGCGCAGAGAAAGAGAAGGCGCTTTCTCTTTTAGCCGGACGGATTCGTCAACCGGGATTCACTCTGACGCTTGATGACGCCGGTCAGTGGCTGCGTTCGCGCGTGGTGTGGTTAGGGATGCGTCAGCCACCGCGCGGCTTAATCCAGTTAGCAAATATGCTCCGTTCGCAGGCCGCCCGCAGTGGTTGTTTTCAAAGCAATCGACCGTTTCATCCGCATATCACCTTATTGCGCGACGCCAGCGAGGCGGTGACAATCCCGCCGCCAGGTTTTAACTGGTCATATACGGTGACGGAGTTCACTCTTTACGCCTCCTCGTTTGCCCGTGGGCGCACACGCTACACGCCGCTAAAACGCTGGACACTGACGCAATAACAAGGGTTGTCACAATGAAATTTTCACCCCCTCTACAACGCGCCACGCTGGTTCAGCGTTATAAACGCTTTTTAGCTGATGTGATCACACCCGATGGTCGCGAATTAACGCTACACTGCCCTAATACTGGTGCGATGACCGGTTGTGCAACGCCTGGCGATACCGTCTGGTATTCCACTTCCGACAACACAAAACGGAAATATCCGCACACCTGGGAATTGACCCAAAGCCAAAGCGGTGCATTTATTTGCGTCAATACACTTTGGGCAAACAGATTGACGAAAGAGGCTATCCTCAATGGGGATATTTCGGAACTGTCAGGCTATAGCTCGCTGAAAAGCGAAGTAAAATACGGCGCCGAGCGCAGTCGTATTGACTTCATGTTACAGGCGAGGTTTCGACCTGACTGCTATATTGAAGTGAAATCGGTTACGTTAGCGGAAAATGAACAGGGATACTTTCCCGATGCAGTCACTGAACGAGGTCAGAAACATCTTCGGGAGTTGATGAGCGTAGCAGCTGAAGGTCAGCGTGCAGTGATTTTTTTTACCGTGCTGCATTCAGCCATTACACGGTTTTCACCCGCGCGCCACATCGATGAGAAATACGCGCAACTATTGTCAGAGGCTCAACAAAAGGGGGTGGAAATTCTGGCTTATAAAGCGGAACTTTCTGCTGAAGGCATGGCTCTTAAAAAATCACTGCCGGTTACATTGTAGTAAAGTAAGTAACTGGTTAATTTACATTCTGGTCGCGTGCGCAAATACGCTTTTCCTCACACAGTTGTCAAGTGTTACGTTTAGATAATTGCTATCCGGAAAAGCATCTGCTATTTATAGCGGCCTCATTTTTCCCCCGAACATGGGGATCGATAGTGCGTGTTAAGGAGAAGCAACATGCAAGAAGGGCAAAACCGTAAAACATCGTCCCTGAGTATTCTCGCCATCGCTGGGGTGGAACCATATCAGGAGAAGCCGGGCGAAGAGTATATGAATGAAGCCCAGCTGGCGCACTTCCGTCGTATTCTGGAAGCATGGCGTAATCAACTCAGGGATGAAGTCGATCGCACCGTTACACATATGCAGGATGAAGCAGCCAACTTCCCGGACCCGGTAGACCGTGCAGCCCAGGAAGAAGAGTTCAGCCTCGAACTGCGTAACCGCGATCGCGAGCGTAAGCTGATCAAAAAGATCGAGAAGACGCTGAAAAAAGTGGAAGACGAAGATTTCGGCTACTGCGAATCCTGCGGTGTTGAAATTGGTATTCGTCGTCTGGAAGCGCGCCCGACAGCCGATCTGTGCATCGACTGCAAAACGCTGGCTGAAATTCGCGAAAAACAGATGGCTGGCTAATTACAGCCGTTCCATCACGTTTACCACAGGCGGGAAATGCTCCCGCCTTATTTTTTGTTCAACGAGATGACAGACATTCACTATATTGGTCGCTTCGCCCCCTCTCCTTCCGGCGAGCTTCATTTTGGCTCTCTGATTGCCGCGCTTGGCAGTTATCTACAGGCACGCGCCCGGCAAGGTCGCTGGCTGGTTCGTATTGAAGATATCGATCCACCTCGTGAAGTTCCCGGTGCCGCAGAGACTATCCTGCGCCAGCTGGAACATTACGGTCTGCACTGGGACGGCGATGTTCTCTGGCAATCGCAACGTCATGACGCCTATCGTGAAGCACTCGTCTGGTTACGTGAGCAAGGGCTAAGTTATTACTGCACCTGTACGCGTGCGCGTATTCACAGCATTGGCGGTATTTACGACGGTCATTGCCGTGAATTACATCATGGTTCAGAAAACGCCGCAGTACGCATCCGCCAGCAGCATCCGGTCATCCAGTTTACCGATCAGTTGCGCGGTATTATTCACGCCGACGAAAAACTGGCGCGGGAAGATTTTATTATTCATCGCCGTGATGGTTTGTTCGCCTATAACCTGGCGGTGGTGGTTGACGATCACTTCCAGGGCGTGAGCGAAATTGTCCGTGGCGCAGATTTGATCGAACCGACGGTGCGACAAATCTCGCTGTACCAGCTTTTTGACTGGCAAGTGCCAGATTACATTCATTTGCCGCTGGCACTTAACGCACAAGGCGCTAAACTTTCCAAGCAGAATCATGCGCCTGCGTTACCGAAAGGCGATCCGCGCCCGGTGTTAATCGCCGCGCTTCAATTTTTGGGTCAGCAGACAGAAACACACTGGCAGGATTTCAGCGTCGAGCAAATCCTTCAGTCTGCCGTCAAAAACTGGACGCTGACCGCCGTGCCTGAGTCGGCAATTGTAAATTCAACATTCTCAAATGCGTCATGCTGAGCTATGATTAGCCGCTATTTTTTTGTCCTGAATGATGTTTGACACTACCGAGGTGTACTATTTTTACCCGAGTCGCTAATTTTTGCCGCAAGGTGCTAAGCCGCGAGGAAAGCGAAGCTGAACAGGCTGCCGCCCGTCCCCAGGTAACGGTGATCCCGCGTGAGCAACATGCTATCTCCCGCAAAGATATCAGTGAAAATGCCCTGAAGGTAATGTACAGGCTCAATAAAGCGGGATACGAAGCCTGGCTGGTTGGCGGCGGCGTGCGCGACCTGTTACTTGGCAAAAAGCCGAAAGATTTTGACGTGACCACCAACGCTACGCCTGAGCAGGTGCGTAAACTATTCCGTAACTGCCGCCTGGTGGGTCGCCGTTTCCGTCTTGCTCACGTGATGTTTGGCCCGGAGATTATCGAAGTCGCAACCTTCCGTGGACACCACGAAGGTAACGTCAGCGACCGCACAACCTCCCAACGCGGGCAAAACGGCATGTTGCTACGCGACAACATTTTCGGTTCCATCGAAGAAGACGCCCAACGCCGCGATTTCACTATCAACAGCCTGTATTACAGCGTCGCGGATTTTACTGTTCGCGATTACGTTGGCGGCATGAAGGATCTGAAAGACGGCGTTATCCGTCTGATTGGTAATCCGGAAACGCGCTACCGTGAAGATCCGGTACGGATGCTGCGCGCGGTACGTTTTGCTGCAAAACTGGGGATGCGCATCAGCCCAGAAACCGCAGAACCGATCCCCCGCCTCGCTACCTTATTGAACGATATTCCTCCGGCACGCCTGTTTGAAGAGTCTCTTAAACTGCTACAAGCGGGATACGGTTACGAAACCTATAAACTGCTGTGTGAATATCATCTGTTCCAGCCGCTGTTCCCGACCATTACCCGTTACTTCACGGAAAATGGCGACAGTCCGATGGAGCGCATTATTGAGCAGGTACTGAAGAATACCGACACGCGTATCCATAACGATATGCGTGTGAACCCGGCGTTCTTGTTTGCCGCCATGTTCTGGTATCCGCTGCTGGAGACGGCACAGAAGATCGCTCAGGAGAGTGGCCTGACCTATCACGACGCTTTCGCACTGGCGATGAACGATGTGCTGGACGAAGCCTGCCGTTCACTGGCGATCCCGAAACGTCTTACTACCTTAACGCGCGACATCTGGCAGCTACAGTTGCGTATGTCTCGTCGTCAGGGTAAACGTGCGTGGAAGCTGCTGGAGCATCCTAAGTTCCGTGCGGCTTACGACCTGTTGGCCTTGCGAGCTGAAGTTGAGCGTAACGCTGAACTGCAACGTCTGGTGAAATGGTGGGGTGAGTTCCAGGTTTCCGCGCCGCCGGATCAAAAAGGGATGCTTAACGAACTGGACGAGGAACCGTCAACGCGTCGTCGTACTCGTCGCCCACGCAAACGCGCGCCGCGTCGTGAGGGCACCGCATGACAGTGGCGTATATTGCCATAGGCAGCAATCTGGCCTCTCCACTGGAGCAGGTCAATGCTGCCGTGAAAGCAATCGGTGATATCCCTGAAAGCTGCATTCTTGCCGTTTCTTCGTTTTACCGCACCCCACCGCTGGGGCCGCAGGATCAACCTGATTACCTCAACGCCGCCGTGGCGCTGGAAACCGCACTCGCGCCCGAAGAGTTACTCAATCACACACAGCGTATTGAATTGCAGCAAGGTCGCGTCCGTAAAGCCGAACGCTGGGGGCCGCGCACGCTCGATTTAGACATTATGTTGTTTGGCAATCAGGTGATTAACACCGAGCGCCTGACCGTTCCGCACTACGATATGAAAAATCGTGGATTTATGCTGTGGCCGCTGTTTGAGATTGCGCCGGAATTAATTTTCCCTGATGGAGAGACATTGCAAAGTTTATTAACGAGCAATGCTTCTTGTCCCTTACCACGCTGGTAATCACCCTCCCCTTTCTAATTATTCAAGCTAGTATGCGTAGTGAAATACGCATCAGTAACCTGGTTCTTGCCTCTGATATGCCAGTCATAATCTTTATGGTTAAAATTCCTTTCTTCTTTTAGATAATTAAGATCAAAAAAAAGTGAGATCCCCCCAAGAAAGGCACAAATGGGCAAAAAAAACACATGAAAATTAACGTACATATTAATAATATTAAACTTTATATTAAGATAATCTAATATGTAAATACAGAAAAACTAATGCATACAAAATGACACACTAAAATATATATATAATAAAAATGACACACCACAATCAATCACAAGAAAAATAATAAAATTAAAAAAATCAATGAGTTAACAATCAAGCCACCCTTATAAACACTCTTATACTCACCTAACCGCTTGCTCTAAAATAAATAGCTATTCAAATGATGAATGCAAGTGAAGGTAAATCAATAAATCACCCCAAATAATTCACACCATCAATTTTTATTTTCATCCTTATATTGCTAGTCTCTGCCGCGTTTTTGGAAGACGTAGAATAACAATAAATTAATATTTGTTATTGATTCGTCTCTCTTTTTTTATGGAGAATTTTAATGAACAAAAAGCTACTTGCCATCGTATTAGCAGCATCTTCCCTTTCAGCCGGTTCAGTAATGGCTGGTGTTGACGGTGGGCAGTTGAATATCGGTGGTTTTGTTACCGCTGGTACTTGTGTAACGACAATAAATGGTGGCGGTAAAGACGTTACGGTTATGCTACAGACTGCACAAATTGCTGATGTCCCGGCAATGAGCAAAACTGCTGCAGGTGGGTTCCCGGAAGATATTAATATTAAAGTTGATTGTGCGACAGGTAATGCAACGGCTCAAAACGCAGTCATGAGTTTCAGTTCTATGTACCATAACTCTAACCAGGGTACTTTGAGTAATGACGGCTCAGTTCAGGATCCAGCAGGTAATGTCGATATCGCTCTGCACCATGTAAATAATACTGGAGCACTGAATCTGGTCGAAGTGAATAACCCGAGCAACCAGATCACTGAAGCATTCGACACCACCACTCATGTTGCGAACTTCCATTTAAAAGCATCTTATGTGAAGTCTGATGCTAATGCCACCGTGACCTCTGGTCATGTGAAAACTAACAGCACCTATACCTTAACTTACAATTAATTTTTATTGGGGTAATGACTCCAACTTATTGATAGTGTTTTATGTTCAGATAATGCCCGATGACTTTGTCATGCAGCTCCACCGAT
>NZ_SZVK01000023.1:0-56460 GCF_005280595.1 Escherichia sp. MR
CGGTGGAGCTGCATGACAAAGTCATCGGGCATTATCTGAACATAAAACACTATCAATAAGTTAGAGTCATTACCGGAGTGGGGAAGGGATATGACCACATACCATCTCATCAATAAACTGGTTAACTACATTATGGCGTAAATTTTGTGAGCGACTCATATTTTTCTCCTTGTCGCGCTATTAAAACCCGATTTAAAACATTTTTATGCGTGTATTTTCACAAAATAGATTTTCTATTTCACTGGCATTTTTCATTTCCATTGATATCTAAGATAACAAAAAATGGAGAGCAGAATTATGCCTAAGATAAATACATTAATTTGCCAGAAACCGAAAGAATTAGTCTGGAAACAATATGAAATGCCTATTCCCGGTGGCGATGAAGTATTAATAAAGATTAAGTCTGTCGGAATTTGTGGTACTGATATTCATGCCTGGGGTGGGAATCAACCATTTTTTAGTTATCCACGTGTGTTAGGCCATGAAATATGTGGCGAGATTGTTGAATTAGGTAAAGATATTGCTGATCTCAAAAATGGTCAGCAAGTTGCCGTGATCCCTTATATTGCCTGCCAGAAATGCCCGGCGTGTAAAAGTGGTCGCACCAACTGCTGTGAAAGCATTTCGGTCATTGGCGTGCATCAGGATGGCGGTTTTAGTGAGTATTTAAGCGTGCCAGAGGCGAACATTTTGCCCGCAGATGGCATTGACCCGCAGGCGGCAGCGTTGATTGAACCCTTCGCCATTAGTGCTCATGCGGTACGTCGCGCGGCAGTTGCGCCTGGTGAGCAAGTGCTGGTGGTCGGGGCGGGGCCAATCGGTTTGGGAGCTGCGGCAATCGCTAAAGTTGATGGCGCACATGTGGTGGTGGTGGATACCAGTCCGGCGCGGCGTGAGCATGTGATAAGGCGTCTGGAGCTGCCCGTGCTTGATCCGTTCGCAGAAGATTTTGATGACCAACTACGTGCGCAATTTGGCGGCTCTCTGGCGCAGAAAGTGATCGACGCGACAGGTAATCAACATGCGATGAATAACACTGTTAATCTGATTCGCCACGGTGGCACGGTAGTCTTTGTCGGCCTGTTTAAAGGCGATTTGCAAATCTCTGATCCAGAATTCCACAAAAAAGAGACCACAATAATGGGTAGCCGTAACGCTACGCCGGAAGATTTTGCGAAAGTCTGGCGGCTGATGGCGGAAGGGAAAATCACTGCTAACATGATGTTAACCCATCGCTATCCGTTCGCCACGCTGGCAGAAACCTATGAGCGCGATGTGATTAACAATCGTGAGTTGATTAAGGGCGTGGTTACTTTCTGAGAATGAGTGACTGGTAAAGTGGCTATGCAGTGTTGGACACTATTTTTATTTATCAATAATGTTTTGTTGGTCGGATAAGACGTTTACGCGTCTTATCCGACCTGTAAATCCGTCAGTGTTTACCCTTCACGCGCCACCACTTTAATTTTCACCATCCCGATACCGAGTTTACGCGGCGAGTGACCGAGAATATTCCCCTCGTTGGTTGCGACAGGTTCCGGCGGCACAATCACCAGTGTGTCGGCATCGGTTGGGTTATCGAAATACAGCGTAGTGGTGGTTACTTCGTTGCCCAGCACGATGGTTTGTTCTTCATTGCCAACGCGTACCGGAATGGGGCGGCTGGCGTTATTACCGTAGGCTTTGGCGGTAATCACCAGATCAAATTTCTTCGGCAGCGGATGCTTGTACTCGATTTTCACTTCATCGCCAAGCTGTGCGTTGGACCAGCGTCCCCACGACTCCGGACGGGAAATCCCGCTAAACTGTTTTACCTCTTCCGGCGCACCCGCGACGTTAAAGATGAAACTGTCTGCTTTGTAGCGAATATCGTTATCGACAATCTTCAGTGTATCGACATTGCCTTTGTAGCGTTCCATGTCGATGACCGTGTCCTTAAATGCCGTTTTACCTTTCCATTCTGGCTTATCGACATGCTGCACAGTTTGTTGCCCGCCAAGTTGCCCCTGTGAAACACACCAGTCGGTAGAAAGCGCCAGTTCCGGCGCCCACAACTGCCCCATTTTGTAACAGCGGTCAACCCAGATGAAATTATCACGTGGGGCGAAATCGGCCAGTTGGAAACGCAGTGGTGCGGAGTATTCACTTTCTGGCAGTGGTTCCACTCGTTTGTCTGAAACCCGCAACAGCAGCGGCAAACGGAAATGACTACCTGAGAAGGCGATCATATTTTTATTCTGATTAATGGTAAATTCTTTTATCTCGGTGGGGAATTTCCACAGACGAATGATATCCGGTTTCCACGCCAGTACTTTCTCTTTCATGTTGAGGAACACTTCTGACATTGACTGACCAGAAAGGCTACTGCGTCCGAGGCCGATAAAATTATCACCACCAAGGATATCCAGTACCGTAGCGCCGTTATCCATCGTGTTGCGCTTCACCGCCAGCGTCTCTTGCTGCGGTTTGTCGCCACGGATGACAAAAAACAGGTTATTGCGATCCTGCTTATTGAGGTATTTCCATGCCGTGTTGTTCATCGCCAGATGGTCGGAAGAGACGACAATGACGGTATCTTTAAACCACGGAGAGGCTTTGATTTTATTGATAAACGCCGCAATGTTCTCCTGGCTGCAACTTACCGCGCTGAATGACTGGTTCGGTTTACCGTCGAAATCATATTTTTTGCGATTACAGGTACGAGAGATAAAACCATCCGGGTGATGGGTATCGACCGTCAGGGTAAACAGTGAGAACCGTTGACCGGAGCGAGACAGCTCCTCAAATTTTTTCCATGCTTCATCCAGCACGGTATCGTCGTAGAATCCCCAGTCGTTGCGATAATGTGGGTCTGCGACCACGCTTTTCAGCTCTTCCGAGCCGTACAAATGGTCGAAACCGTGTGATTTCAGGAACACATCTTTACCAGCAAAACGCAGATTGGCTCCCTGTACGAAATAGTTCTGATAACCCGAGTTTTTCAGAATATCGCCCAGACAGATGTTCTGCGGGAAGAAGCTGGAAACGGATGCAGAAGCGTTGCCTTCAAATGGAGCAAAAAGCGGAATGCCACACTGGGAAGCCACCATGCCCGCAATCGTGTAGTCCGTTCCCGGCAGCTGCTGCGTGTGGCTGAAATCCAGACTTTCATTTTTCAGCGCGCCCAATTCAGGCGTGAGATCCGGGAAAGCATCGTTGTCAAAATAGGTGCGCTCGAGGCTTTCTCCGTAGATATAAACCAGGTTGAGTTTCGGGTCAGGAATGGTTTTCGACGGTTCTTTATAATAAGCCGCAAAGTCCGGATCGCCATCGCGTGACTGTGATTTCACCAGTTCCGTTATCTGACGAAACGCCGGGCTGGCATCGACAGAACCCAGTGCCAGCAAGAGCGCCAAAAGGCTGTAACCAAAATGGTGCGGATGATGACGGCGACGGCGCAGGATCCAGCCCAGTGCACCGAAAACGACTGCCAGTGCCAGTACAATGCCAATACCTGGCAGGATATATTTGCTGACGCCTGCACCGGTCAGGCTGTTGGTTAAGGTATAGAGAACCGCGTCGTTAATGCCATCGCCAGTAAAGTAGTCACTGGCAAAAAGGGTGATATTTAAAACGACAAATAGCCCCAGCACCGTTAATGTGGCGGCAAACCACCAGGTGTTACGTCCCGCTTTCCATGCGTAGATCAGCACAGAGGCGAGAAACAAGGCAAATGAGAGTAGTTCTGACAACGGGCGATCCTCACTAAACCAGGCTGTGTAGCCGATGCTTAAGATTTTTTGAGAAACACAATGTAATGGCGCTGCCATATTGCTGCAATTCTAGTGTCAAAAAAATGCGATGTTGTTAGGAATTAGTTTATAAACAGACTTTTTTGATCGGGGTTGTTTCCCGCATAGCAGGGGATGAAAGCGTCAGAAGCGGGAAAAAGAGAAGGGGATTGCCGCGCCAGCCGATTAACAGCTAAAACGCGGCGTTATGCGGATCAAGAGATAAAGTTCAGACCTTGCTTTAATACCAGATCGCAGGCTTTGGTTTTCACTTTCTCCGCCAGCGGAGTCGTACCGATGTTATCCAGATTAAGCTGCTGGCCATCTTTGGTTTTCAGCAAACCCTGAATACCGTCCAGATAGTTGGTGTCTTCTTTCTGCTCTTCGCTGTTCAGACCTAACTTTTCCAGCACCTGGTTTTTGATGTTTTCCGCATCGGTCACCGAAGCCAGCTTTTGCCTCGCGCAGTATTGCAGAATGCCTGCGGCATTGTTCATGTTATCTGCGCTTAATGCCTGGTTGCCGCTACTAAGCAGGTTAGTTAATGAAGCGAGCGACCAGCCGCCTTCCTGTGTAGTGCTGTTTTGATTGCTTAACTCGCTGGCGGCACTGGAGAGCGCATCTTTCCAGGAAGCGGCATTTACCCCGGTGGAAATTAATGCGCTGGCGGTAATTGCACAGCACAGAAGGTGTTTAACAGTTTTCATCATCATTACTCAAGGTGGAATTGTGTCGCAGTATAACGCCGGGAATGGGGATTAATACTCTTTACCCGTTACCCGACTACGATAACTGTCCCAGTTGAAGATCACCCACAGACTGTTACCCAGGCGCATACGATCCATAACACGCTCGCCCAGCAACTTCGTCATTTCTTCCATATTGCTGTTCGTCAGCATTCCGGTTGGGCGCTTGGAAGAAGAACGACGATCGACGATCTGATTGATGATCACTTTTTCGTATTTAGATTCGGTCTGCACGCCGATCTCGTCGATCACCAGTAGATCAACGTTGCTCAGATCGTTGAGCAGTTGTTCTTCACTGACGCCGCTATTTCTGAAGGTATCTTTCATCGCCGACATAATATCGGCAACAGTAATAATCAATACCGATTTGCCGCGCAGCAGTAGTTCGTTGCAGATTGCCGCCGCCAGATGGTTTTTACCGGTGCCCGGCTTGCCAGAAAAGATAAAGCTGGCGATGTTGCCGTCGAACTCTTCGACATATTGACGCGCTTTGCTCAACGCATTCATCTGCCCTTCGCATTCAACACGATAGTTCTCAAAGGAACAGTTCTGATGCAGCGGACGAATGCCGGAGCGGTTAAAGGTGCGCTGCATTTTCATGGCCCGATTCTCGCGCTCCAGAGCGGCGGAGCGGAGCGCCCCTTGTTCTTTCTGCCACGCCAGAAGTTCTTCACCCGTTTTGAAGGCGGGTTTGATATGGGCAGGCATCATTTTTTGCAGGCGTTGCATCAGGTCGCCAACGTTTTTCATCGTTACCCTCTGAATCCTGGTGGAATTTGGCTGTCAGGTTCGCTGACCGTGTTCACATCTCGTTTGGCTAGTCCGCCGTTGCTGGCGCGGCCAATTTGCAGACTGCGCGCCAGTTTTTGCTGCCACTGCACATGGTGAAAAACTTTACCTTCCGCCTGCCAGTAGGCAATGAATGAGGCCAGTTCTTCGGCGGTAGCGGGTTCTCTTAGTGCCATGCCCCATAACGCGGCCTGGCGGGTAAAGTCGGCATCGGGTCGCCAGTCTGGGTACATGGCAAATTTCCCCATCGGTACGGCAACGGGGGCAGTTTGCGGTTCCTGATAGAGTTGATCGTCCAGAGCGATATCGCTTCCCGGACGCGCCAGCTTTTCTTCCAGCGCCAGCAGTTCAGCAAGACGCGCGGGCGTGACGGCATAAAACGCCGGAGCGTTGTTAGCAAATACGGCAACCATTCCGCCTTCAGCTTTTGCCAGAACGGTCTGGTGATCGTGTACCAGGGCGTCAATACCAACGACGTCCGGGGTCAAAACTCTGGAAGACATACTGTTTCTCAATATGGAACGATGAACGAGAAGGGAGATTACTTTTATAGTAACACACGGATGAAAGGAGGCTGTCTCTCATCCGTGTGCTTTAAGCGAGGCAATTTTATACGCGAGGGCGCTTGCGGTACAACCATAATCCAGGAATGGAAAGGCCGATGGATAATGCTCCAACAATTGATGACGCCGTAAGAAAGTTGGTTAACAGGGTAATCATCAACGGCTCGCTGTAACCTAACTGACTGATTTTTACAGCTGAAATCATTGCTGTATAAGCAGAGATGCCAGGGAACATAGGGATAACGGCCGCCACGGTAAAGACTTTTGGATGCGCCAGATACCAGCGCGACCATTGAATTCCAATGGTGCCGACCAGCATAGAGGCCATAAAGGTTGACCACTCAATATTCAGCCCGGTAGTCATTAAGATCATTCGTGAACCATGACCAATCGCGCCAAGCAGCGCACACCAGCGTAATGCCCGAACCGGAACGTTGAATACCATCGCAAATCCGACGGCAGGAATTGCCGCGAGGAGCATATCCTGCACCAACGCTATGAGAAATTCGATTATACCCATCCACGTAGCCCCCAAATCGTGAGTGCCATCACCACGCCAACGCAGGTAGCCAACGTCAACAGGCTGGCAATTGCCCAGCGTGCCAGCCCGGTATTGATATGGCCTTTAAACATATCGGCGACGGCATTAATCAACGGAAAGCCCGGCACCAGCAATAGAACGCTGGCCGCCATCGCGATGGTAGGCGTATGACTGAATGTCGGAAGTTGTAAAAGGAGGCCGGAAATCGTGGTGGCGGCAAATGCAGTGAGGCAAAAGTTTATCTGTGGGTGAAGATGGCGTTGTGCCAGCAGCTGGCGGATATACATGGCGATCATGCTGGCGAAGAACGTAATTAGCGCGCCGTCCCAGCCACCGTTATTCAGTTTGCAGAAACAGGCGCAAGAAAGTCCTACCATCAAGGCTACCAGCCAACGCGGATAGCGCAGAGGATGTATTTGGCTAAAACGCTTCTCCACACCTTTGTAATCCAGCAATTTATGTTCCGCCAGAATCACAATGTGTTGTACTTCAGTAACCACATGCATATTAATGCCGCGATCCTGATTTTTACGTGTCGAGGTTAAACATTGACCATCTTTAATGGTGGTTAGCACAATTGCGTTGGAAGAGATGGAGCTTTCAACGCAGTCCATCCCCAGCGCGCGCCCAAGTCGTGAAGAAAGCTCATCCACCAGCGCACTTTCCGCCCCGTGCTGCAAAAGAAATAATCCGCACTGGATACATAACCGTGTTACGGCTCGCTGTTGCTCAGTTTGCATAACTCGCCCTTTGTCATAGACGTGCTGCGTATTGTTCAAATAATGAGACCCCATTTGTATCATGAAGCGCGGTTGTTTTGGGGTTGGTTAAGATCAAAATTGCGCTGATTAATTCTGGTTATGGCGACAGGAAGCGATCTGCGTCAGAGGTCAAATAAATATCCTCATGAATATTATCACTGAAATGAATTTATAGTTTTGTTTTTACTCGTTTGGCTAATAGCAGGGAAAATCAATTTTTCGAATCTGGATAAGAAATATCTTTCAGTTTTTATTGATTTTTTTGTTGCTCTTTCGGTCTAAAGGTCTTGAGTTTCGCCTTTGACCATTATTTTGAATGATATCGTAAACTGATTGGATTTGTGGTTTTTGATTAAGTATTTCTAACAACATAATTTAGATATTTTAAATGTGTCAGAGGTATTTTACCAGGTTATTATTTGATGCTAGCCTCCTGAAACATACAAAGGATTTTTGGTGTGTCAGGGGTAAACTGATATGGAAGTGAATGCTAAGGATAATTTATTCGCTAGAACTATTAATTTGTTGGATTAATTTAGGGGGTGAATATCCTGAATTAACCATCATGATTTATAGAGAGTGGATATGGAGGATATATGTTGCCAGGATGCTGCAAAAATGGAATTGTTATCAGTAAAATACCCGTTATGCAGGCAGGATTAAAAGAGGTCATGAGGACCCATCTACCTGAATATGAAATAACGAGTAGCGCCTCTGCGGAGGAGTTAACCTTATTACAATTACGTCGTGCTGGGTTAGTGGTTGCCGATTTATCCGGCGAAACGGAAGACCCGCGTTCCGTTTGTGAACATTACTATTCATTGATCTCACAATACCGGGAAATACATTGGGTTTTCATGGTTTCGCGTGCCTGGTACTCCCCGGCAGTAGAACTGCTAATGTGTCCAACAGCGACGTTACTGTCGGATATTGAACCCATTGAGAATCTGGTTAAAACAGTTCGTTCCGGTAATGCGTATGCGGATCGTATCAGCGCGATGCTGACCTCTCCGACAATGGCTGAAACTCAGGATTTTAGCTATCGCACCGTCGTTCTGACGCTTTCAGAGCGTAAGGTACTGCGGCTGTTAGGCAAAGGATGGGGCATCAACCAGATAGCTTCATTGCTCAAGAAAAGTAATAAAACTATCAGCGCACAAAAAAACAGTGCGATGCGTCGGCTGGCAATTCACAGCAATGCTGAGATGTATGCATGGATAAATAGCGCACAGGGTGCAAGAGAACTTAACTTGCCTTCTGTTTATGGAGATGCCGCAGAATGGAACACAGCCGAATTAAGAAGAGAAATGTCGCACTCGTAGAAAAATGCGTCATGAGCAGTATCGGTATTGAGAGTTTATTCAGAAAGTTTGCGGGTAACCCTTATAAGCTCCACACCTATACCAGTCAGGAGTCGTTTCAGAATGCAATGTCGCGGATCTCGTTCGCGGCGGTCATTTTTTCTTTTTCTGCCATGAGAAGTGAGCGCAGAGAAGGATTATCTTGCCTGACTGAGCTGGCGATTAAATTTCCGCGTACCCGACGTTTGGTTATTGCAGATGATGATATTGAAGCACGGTTGATCGGTTCATTATCTCCATCTCCGCTGGACGGAGTATTAAGTAAAGCATCGACGCTGGAAGTTTTTCATCAGGAGTTGTTTCTGTCATTAAATGGTGTGCGTCAGGCGACAGATCGGCTGAATAATCAGTGGTACATTAACCAAAGCCGGACGTTAAGCCCAACGGAGAGAGAAATATTGCGTTTTATGTCGCGTGGCTACTCAATGACACAAATTGCCGAGCAGCTTAAACGCAATATTAAAACGATCCGGGCGCATAAATTTAATGTGATGTCGAAACTGGGCGTCAGTTCTGATGCGGGGTTGTTGGAGGCCGCAGATATTCTGTTATGTATGCGGCATTGCGAAACAAGTAACGTGTTGCATCCCTTTTAATATGCTTAATGCCGGGTTATCGTCCCGGCAAAGTTTTTATTTCAGCGTACAGTCACCACATTGCTGCACATCCGGTAGGCGATAACGCTGGCAGCAGGTACGGCGTACCAGCAGACCATCGCGTAGCACTACTGTACGCCAGAGTGGATTATCTTCACCTGTAGTGAGCGTTTTCTCAAAAAACAGGGCATGACGCAGCGATTCAACCGCTGCCTCGCCGAGCAACTGCTTCATCTCTGTCAGATACCAGTTGATCAAATAACCGGTATTACTCCAGATGAGTTTGCCGTTGATCTCTCCAGTTGCTTCTAATGTCTGCACTACCGGGACAAGCGCCTGGCTGATTAACGTTTCCATTCGTTGTTGTGGAGAATGCGTTGTTGCGTTTTTATCTTCACATACATCGACCCAGAAACAGGCTGCGCGCCCGGTTTCGTGAAACTCAACGTGGAAATGTTCTGGAGAAAGGTCTAACGCTTTTTCCTGCGTCAGCAGCGCCAGCATTAAGGGTGGCACCATCAGGCCGATATACCATTGCGCCCAGAGTGAGATCAGCGGTTTGTTCTCACGGATCATCATCGGTTGATTACGGTAGATATGATCGGAATAGACCGCCAGTAGAGAACGTAGCGCATTCGGTGATGACCATTGCGCCAGTGTCATGGCGTTAAGCGGGGCGGGTTCATCCAGACGGATAAACTCCAGCAAATGTCCACGATGTTCTGCGATCGTCGCCCGTACTGATTCCGCAAGCCCAGCATCCTGCGGCTGGAGATGCGTTCGCCAGATAACATCTTCATAGAGCGGTGCAGAACGATAGGCCATAATCGTGATAGTAATCTAAATGATAATGATTGCTAATCCTAGCGATAGGTTTGCCCGATAGCAAGGGATTTCTCTGGCTTGCAAATGATAAAAATTATCATATGATATTGGTTATCATTATCGCTTTGAGAGATTAAACCATGTTGCAACGTATGCTGGGCAGTGGCTGGGGAGTGTTGCTGCCGGGATTGCTGATTGCAGGGATGACGTATGCGGATTTATCGCCGGATCAGTGGCGGATTGTCATTCTGATGGGATTAGTGTTGACGCCGCTGATGCTATATCACAAACAGTTACGGCATTACGTTTTACTACCATCGTGCCTGGCGCTTATTTCTGGCGTCATGTTAATGATAATAAAGTGGAATCAGGGATGAAAAAGCAGGGAAGAAACAAGAGAGGAAGTAAAGATAATTGGTGCGAGGGGGGGGACTTGAACCCCCACGTCCGTAAGGACACTAACACCTGAAGCTAGCGCGTCTACCAATTCCGCCACCTTCGCATACCATCAATTCTTAAAAAGAATTGCTACCACGGAGGCGCATTCTAGTGGTTTTCAGCTTTTCGTCAATAGTTAATTATCGACTGATGTGTAATTGCTGGAAAAATGGTCATCAGGAGGCTAACGTGCAGGTTTTGTATGTCGGATAAGGCGTTCACGCCGCATCCGACATGGTATGTGGGTGCAGATGCCAGATGCGACGCTGGCGCGTCTTATCTGGCCTACGAAGGGCTAATGTGCAGGTTTTGTAGGTTGGATAAGGCGTTCACGCCGCATCCAACAAGGCTTGCGGCGAGAGACTTAACCTTTCTTCGCCTGGCGGGTCATAATGGCGCGATACACCTTGAAACGCCCGGTTTGCGCAATGACTTCGTGGAAGCCAAATGTCTCATCCAGCACGTCCGGGTAAGGCAGGAAGGCGTTCGCCACAATTCGTAACTCGCCGCCGCTGTTAAGATGACGCACCGCGCCGCGAATCAGCGTTTGTGCTGCATCCAGGCTGGTTTGCACCCCATCATGGAACGGCGGGTTGGAGATGATCATATCAAAACGACCTTTCACTTCGGAAAAGACGTTGCTGGCAAAGACTTCACCTTCAACACCGTTGGCCGCAAGCGTCGCACGGCTGGCTTCTACCGCCGGGGCAGAGACATCGCACAGAGTGAGACGAATCTTCGGTGAATGGCGCGCAAAGGCAACTGAAAGCACACCTGCACCGCAGCCGACATCCAGCACTTTGCCTTTTGTGTGCGGGGTTAACGTCGAGAGCAGCAACTGGCTGCCGACATCCAGACCGTCGCGGCTAAACACGCCAGGCAGCGTTTTGACCGTCAGTCCATCTACGTTATATTCGCCCCAGAATTTATCCGCATCGAACACTGGCTGCTTTTCCAGACGACCAAAATAGAGGCCGCAGCGACGGGCGCTGTCTACCTTATTCAATGGCGCATAATCTGCCAGCATCTGCTCGGCGCTGCGCACGCCGCTACGGTTTTCGCCAACGACGAAAATGTCAGTGCCCACTGGCAGCAGAGAAAGTAAATTCATCAACTGGAACTGAGCTTCCGGTTTGTTCTTCGGCCAGTAGTAAATCAGCGTATCGCAATCTGCGATGTCATCCGCCGTGGCGACCAGACTAAAACGGGCGTTATCACCCATCTGGCGGCTTAACACCTGCCAGTGGTGGAATTGCTGGGTATGAGCACGACTGGTCGCGGTATCTAAACGCGCGGGCAGGTCATCCTGTAAGTCACCGGCAAACAGAATACGGCTTTGTTCGAAATCATCACTGTGGCGCAGCAAGACTTCACTTGCCGGGGTAAATGCAGACATGGAATGCTCCTCAATTGATACTGGCGGCGATTATAGCCATATGTTGGCGCGGTATCGACGAATTTGCTATATTTGCGCCCCTGACAACAGGAGCGATTCGCTATGACATCCCGACGAGACTGGCAGTTACAGCAGCTGGGCATTACCCAGTGGTCGCTGCGTCGCCCTGGCGCGTTGCAGGGGGAGATTGCCATTGCGATCCCGGCACACGTCCGTCTGGTGATGGTGGCAAACGATCTTCCCGCCCTGACCGATCCTCTGGTGAGCGATGTTCTGCGCGCATTAACCGTCAGCCCCGATCAGGTGCTGCAACTGACACCAGATAGGATCGCGATGCTGCCACAAGGCAGTCGATGCAACAGTTGGCGGTTGGGTACTGACGAACCGCTGTCACTGGAGGGCGCTCAGGTGACATCACCGGCGCTCACCGAATTACGGGCAAACCCAACGGCACGCGCCGCGTTATGGCAACAAATTTGCACATATGAACACGATTTCTTCCCTCGAAACGACTGATTTACCTGCGGCTTTCCACATTGAACAACGCGCCCACGCCTTTCCGTGGAGTGAAAAAACCTTTGCCAGCAACCAGGGCGAACGCTATCTCAACTTTCAGTTGACACAAGACGGCAAAATGGCTGCGTTTGCGATTACGCAAGTGGTGCTGGATGAAGCTACATTGTTCAATATTGCGGTCGATCCCGACTATCAGCGTCAGGGACTGGGAAGGGCGTTGCTGGAACATCTGATCGACGAACTGGAAAAACGCGGCGTGGCGACGCTATGGCTGGAAGTCCGCGCCTCTAACGCCGCCGCCATTGCTCTGTACGAAAGTTTAGGCTTTAACGAGGCGACAATTCGCCGCAATTACTACCCCACCACGGACGGTCGCGAAGACGCCATCATCATGGCGTTGCCAATCAGTATGTAAGACAAGGTGGAATAATGAAGTGGGACTGGATTTTCTTTGATGCCGATGAAACGCTGTTTACTTTTGACTCGTTCACCGGCCTGCAGCGGATGTTCCTTGACTACAGCGTCACCTTTACCGCTGAAGATTTTCAGGACTATCAGGCCGTTAACAAACCACTGTGGGTGGATTATCAAAACGGCGCGATCACTTCATTACAGCTCCAGCACGGGCGTTTTGAAAGCTGGGCCGAACGGCTGAACGTCGAGCCGGGTAAACTCAACGCTGCCTTTATTAATGCGATGGCGGAAATCTGCACACCGCTGCCTGGCGCGGTTTCCCTGCTTAACGCCATTCGCGGCAATGCCAAAATCGGCATCATCACCAACGGTTTTAGTGCCTTGCAGCAAGTGCGTCTGGAACGAACGGGTTTGCGTGATTATTTCGATTTGCTGGTGATTTCCGAAGAAGTTGGCGTTGCCAAACCGAATAAGAAAATTTTCGATTATGCGCTGGAACAGGCGGGCAATCCTGACCGTTCACGCGTGCTAATGGTTGGTGACACTGCTGAGTCCGATATTCTCGGTGGCATCAACGCCGGGCTTGCTACCTGCTGGCTGAATGCGCACAATCGCGAGCAACCAGAAGGCATTGCGCCCACCTGGACAGTTTCTTCGTTGCACGAACTGGAGCAACTCCTGTGTAAACACTGATTGCCTCCCCCCCGTTGATGGGTAAAATAGCCGCAATTTTTCGTTTTCAACAAGCGCGGCGCGATGCCGCTTACTCAAGAAGAAAGAATTATGACGTTGTCTCCTTATTTGCAAGAGGTGGCGAAGCGCCGCACCTTTGCTATAATTTCTCACCCGGACGCCGGTAAAACCACCATCACCGAGAAGGTGCTGCTGTTCGGACAGGCCATTCAGACCGCCGGTACAGTAAAAGGCCGTGGCTCTAATCAGCACGCCAAGTCGGACTGGATGGAGATGGAAAAGCAGCGTGGGATCTCCATTACCACCTCTGTGATGCAGTTTCCGTATCACGACTGCCTGGTTAACCTGCTTGACACCCCGGGGCACGAAGACTTCTCGGAAGATACCTATCGTACCCTGACGGCGGTGGACTGCTGCCTGATGGTTATCGACGCTGCAAAAGGTGTTGAAGATCGTACCCGCAAGCTGATGGAAGTTACCCGTCTGCGCGATACGCCGATCCTCACCTTTATGAACAAACTTGACCGTGATATCCGCGACCCGATGGAATTGCTCGATGAAGTTGAGAACGAGCTGAAAATCGGTTGTGCGCCGATCACCTGGCCGATTGGCTGCGGCAAGCTGTTTAAAGGCGTTTATCACCTGTATAAAGATGAAACCTATCTCTACCAGAGCGGTAAAGGTCACACCATTCAGGAAGTACGCATTGTTAAAGGGCTGAACAACCCGGATCTCGACGCTGCGGTTGGAGAAGATCTGGCACAGCAACTGCGTGACGAACTGGAACTGGTGAAAGGCGCCTCTAACGAGTTCGACAAAGAATTGTTCCTTGCGGGCGAAATTACTCCGGTATTCTTCGGTACTGCGCTGGGTAACTTCGGCGTCGATCATATGCTGGATGGTCTGGTGGAGTGGGCGCCTGCGCCGATGCCGCGTCAGACTGACACCCGTACCGTAGAAGCGAGCGAAGATAAATTTACCGGCTTCGTATTTAAAATTCAGGCCAACATGGACCCGAAACACCGCGACCGCGTGGCGTTTATGCGCGTGGTATCCGGTAAATATGAAAAAGGCATGAAGCTGCGCCAGGTGCGCACCGCGAAAGACGTGGTGATCTCTGACGCGCTGACCTTTATGGCGGGTGACCGTTCGCACGTTGAAGAAGCGTATCCTGGCGATATCCTCGGTCTGCACAACCACGGCACCATTCAGATCGGCGACACCTTTACCCAGGGTGAGATGATGAAGTTCACCGGTATTCCGAACTTCGCACCGGAACTGTTCCGTCGTATCCGCCTGAAAGATCCGCTGAAGCAAAAACAGCTGCTCAAAGGGCTGGTACAGCTTTCTGAAGAGGGCGCAGTGCAAGTGTTCCGTCCGATCTCCAATAACGACCTGATCGTCGGTGCGGTTGGTGTGCTGCAGTTTGATGTGGTGGTATCGCGCCTGAAGAGCGAATACAACGTTGAAGCAGTGTATGAGTCAGTCAACGTTGCCACCGCCCGCTGGGTAGAATGCGCGGACGCAAAGAAATTCGAAGAGTTCAAGCGTAAGAACGAAGGTCAACTGGCGCTCGATGGCGGCGATAACCTCGCTTACATCGCCACCAGCATGGTTAACCTACGCTTAGCGCAAGAGCGTTATCCGGACGTTCAATTCCACCAGACCCGCGAGCATTAATTCTTGCCTCCAGGGCGCGGCAGCCGCTGCGCCCTGTCAATTTCCCTTCCTTATTAGCCGCTTGCGGAATGTTCTTAAAACATTCGCTTTCGCTTATGTTTGCTCGCTTTTTAGCCGATATGGCGGGCGGTTTCAAAATTGTGATCTATATTTAACAAAGCAATGACATTTGTGTCGGCTTTAAATACCGTTATGTGAGTAGGTAACAGTATTTAAAACCGTTAACTGTCATTCGATTGATATTAATAACTGATTAAGAAGTTGTAACGGTCGTTATTCATCACCTATCGCTTTTGTGATGGCGACCATTGACTTCTGTCGAGGGTGAAGTCTCTCCCTATTCAGCAATGCAACCTCGTGTTGCCTGGCTCAAATTACGAGCAAATATACAGGAATAAATCGATGACTATGACAAGACTGAAGATTTCGAAAACTCTGCTGGCTGTAATGCTGACCTCTGCCGTCGCGACCGGTTCTGCCTACGCGGAAAACAACGCGCAGACCACCAATGAAAGCGCAGGGCAAAAAGTCGATAGCTCTATGAATAAAGTCGGTAATTTCATGGATGACAGCGCCATCACAGCGAAAGTGAAGGCGGCTCTGGTGGATCATGAAAATATCAAGAGCACTGATATCTCTGTCAAAACCGATCAAAAAGTCGTGACTTTAAGCGGATTTGTTGAAAGCCAGACACAGGCCGAAGAGGCAGTGAAAGTGGCGAAAGGCGTTGAAGGCGTGACCTCCGTCAGCGACAAACTGCACGTTCGCGACGCTAAAGAAAGCTCCGTGAAGGGTTACGCCGGTGACACCGCCACCACCAGTGAAATCAAAGCCAAACTGCTGGCGGACGACATTGTTCCTTCACGTAAAGTGAAAGTTGAAACCACCGATGGCGTGGTTCAGCTCTCCGGAACCGTAGATTCTCAGGCACAAAGCGACCGTGCTGAAAGTATCGCCAAAGCGGTAGATGGTGTGAAAAGCGTTAAAAATGATCTGAAAACTAAGTAATTCGTCGTAATTCGTCCTCCCGAACTTTGTCGGGAGGCGCGATGTGCACCACACTAAAAATATCGCATTGAGTGAATATCAAGCGGTGACATTAACTATGGTAAAGGAGAGGCTTATGTTTCGTTGGGGCATCATATTTCTGGTTATCGCGTTAATCGCCGCCGCTCTTGGGTTTGGTGGTCTGGCCGGTACTGCAGCGGGTGCTGCAAAAATTGTCTTTGTCGTCGGGATTATTCTGTTCCTGGTGAGTTTGTTCATGGGCCGAAAACGACCCTAGATTTCAGACGATTAAGAAAATTTTATACAAAGCCAGTCCAGCGGACTGGCTTTTGCGGTTTTAGCGAATAATAAATTGCGTTACTTTGTCATTCTTTCACAACAAAAACAGGAAGGCAGAGGTGGGGCAGCGAATACCTGTAACGCTTGGTAATATTGCGCCGTTGTCGCTAAGGCCGTTCCAGCCTGGACGAATTGCGTTGGTGTGCGAAGGCGGCGGGCAGCGTGGAATCTTTACGGCTGGCGTGCTGGATGAGTTTATGCGCGCGCAGTTTAATCCTTTCGATCTCTATTTTGGCACGTCCGCCGGGGCGCAGAACCTTTCGGCGTATATTTGTAATCAGCCCGGTTACGCGCGTAAAGTTATCATGCGCTATACCACAAAGCGCGAATTTTTCGATCCAGTGCGCTTTGTCCGTGGAGGAAATCTTATCGATCTCGACTGGCTGGTGGAAGCGACTGCACGCCAGATGCCGTTGCAGATGGATACCGCCGCGCGGTTGTTCGATAGCGGCAAATCGTTTTATATGTGTGCCTGTCGTCAGGATGACTACACACCAAATTACTTTTTACCAACCAAACAAAACTGGCTGGATTTGATTCGCGCCTCCAGTGCTATTCCAGGTTTTTATCGCACCGGGGTTTCACTTGATGGGATTAACTATTTTGATGGTGGCGTCAGCGATGCGATTCCGGTTAAAGAAGCGGCAAGACAGGGGGCGAAAACACTGGTGGTAATCCGCACCGTGCCGTCGCAAATGTACTACACGCCGCAGTGGTTCAAACGCATGGAACGCTGGCTGGGAGACAGTAGCCTACAACCGCTGGTCAATCTGGTGCAGCATCATGAAACCAGCTATCGCGCCATCCAGCAATTTATTGAGAAACCGCCAGGCAAGCTACGCATTTTCGAAATTTATCCGCCGAAGCCGCTGCATAGCATCGCGCTTGGCAGTCGGCTTCCGGCGCTACGCGATGACTATAAACTTGGGCGTTTATGCGGTCGCTATTTCCTGGCCACGGTCGGTAAAATGCTAACCGAAAAAGCACCGTTCACTCGCCATCTGGTGCCTGTGGCGACGCCGGAACCAATCGTCATTCCGCCTGCGCCAGTCGCCAACGATACGCTGGTTACCGAGGTGATAGACGCCCCGCAGGCGAATGACCCGACATTCAACAACGAGGATCTGGCTTGATTTGCCGTTTTATCGACACCCACTGCCATTTTGATTTTCCGCCGTTTAGCGGTGATGAAGAGGCCAGCCTGCAACGCGCGGCACAAGCGGGCGTAGGCAAGATCATTGTACCGGCAACTGAGGCGGCAAATTTTGCCCGCGTGCAGGCGTTAGCGGAAAATTATCAACCGCTGTATGCCGCCTTAGGGTTGCATCCGGGGATGTTGGAAAAACATTGCGATGCGTCGCTGGAGCAGTTACAGCAGGCACTGGAAAGGCGCTCGCCGAAGGTGGTGGCGGTAGGGGAGGTAGGCCTGGATCTCTTTGGCGACGATCCACAATTTGATCGCCAGCAGTGGTTACTCGACGAACAACTTAAGCTGGCGAAACGCTACGATCTGCCGGTGATCCTTCATTCACGGCGCACGCATGACAAACTGGCGATGCATCTTAAACGCCACAATTTGCCGCGTGCTGGCGTGGTTCATGGTTTTTCTGGCAGCCAGCAACAGGCCGAGCGGTTTGTGCAACTGGGCTACAAAATTGGCGTTGGTGGAACTATCACCTATCCGCGCGCCAGTAAAACCCGCGATGTCATCGCAAAATTACCGCTGGCGTCGTTGTTGCTGGAAACCGACGCGCCGGATATGCCGCTAAATGGTTTTCAGGGGCAGCCCAACCGCCCGGAGCAGGCTGCCCGGGTATTTGCCGTACTGTGCGAGTTACGCCCGGAACCCGCAGATGAGATTGCCGACGTGTTGCTTAATAACACGTATGCGTTGTTTAACGTGCCCGATGGCTGGTAAGGCCGTCCGTAAGTGAACAATGGTGCTGCTTGTTCCCCTCACCCTAACCCTCTCCCCAGAGGGGCGAGGGGACTGATTGTGCTTGATGTTGAGTTTTGCGACATCTCTGGCATGTCACAAATACAGCGCCGGAAATATCAATCGACTTACCCCGCGCTCCCGTAACGCGCCAGCCAACTGCTCAACGTCTTCCGGTGTGGCGCTCGCCCAGCTTTGCGCTTCGCCATATACGCCGTGGGCATGAAACGCGTTCAAGCGTACCGGAACATCGCCAAGTCCCTTGATAAACGCCGCCAGTTCTTCAATGTGTTGCAAATAATCCACCAGATTGGGGATTACCAGTAAACGCAGTTCTGCCAGCTTGCCGCGCTCTGCAAGCAAACTGATGCTGCGCTTAATCTGTTGATTATCGCGTCCGGTTAACTGTTGATGACATTCGCTCCCCCACGCTTTGAGATCGAGCATTGCGCCGTCGCACACCGGAAGCAATTTTTCCCAGCCGGTTTCGCTCAACATGCCGTTGCTGTCCACCAGACAGGTGAGATGGCGCAATTGTGGATCATTTTTGATAGCAGTAAACAGCGCCACCACAAACGGCAGTTGGGTCGTGGCTTCGCCACCGCTCACCGTTATCCCTTCAATAAACAACACCGCTTTGCGGATATGACTAAGCACCTCGTCCACGCTCATGGTTTGCGCCATCGGCGTGGCATTCTGCGGGCACATCTTCAGGCAGGTATCGCACTGCTCGCAGACTGCAACGTTCCACACCACTTTGCTGTCAACAATCTGCAACGCCTGATGCGGACACTGTGGCACGCATTCCGCGCAATTATTACAGCGCCCCATCGTCCACGGATTGTGACAGTTTTTGCAGCGCAGATTGCACCCTTGTAAAAACAGAGCCAGACGACTGCCTGGCCCGTCAACGCAGGAGAAGGGGATAATCTTACTGACTAAAGCGCATCTGCTGTTCATGGCTTATCACGCGCGGCTGGCGTTCCAGAATACGAGTGTTACGTGCAGCTTCTTCGCCCAGCCATGTTGTGTTGGTACGTGAACCTTCGGCACGATATTTTTCTAAATCCGACAAACGCACCATATAACCGGTAACGCGAACCAGATCGTTACCGCTGACATTGGCGGTAAATTCACGCATTCCGGCTTTAAAGGCACCGAGGCAAAGCTGTACCAGCGCCTGTGGATTACGCTTGATGGTTTCGTCGAGCGTCAGAATGTCGCTGATCCCAGAGTAATAATATGCATGATGCGGGGCGACGGTTTGCAGATGGGTGATTGGATCTGGCTCATCGCCATACGGCAATCGCGCCCCCGGCGTGGTGCCGATATCGGAACTGATCCCCGACTGTGCGTGTAACATGGCGCGTTTTTGCCAGCCATATTTCACGGGAGTATTGGCGACAAACTCCGCCAGTTGCGCGCTGATGCGATAACCGACTTCATTTGCGGCGGCTTCTTTACCGTAGCGCGCGGCAATCCCTTCTTTCTCGCACAGCAAGTTAACCGCTTCCGCCAGCCCGTACATGCCAAACATCGGCACAAAACGTTCAGGATCAATCAACCCTTCTTTTACCAGGAAGCTATTCTCAAAGAAGTGTGATTGTTGATAGAGAAATTCACATCGCGCATCGATGATGGCGATCTGCTGCTGGCAGTAGTGCGGTAGAGTGCGCGTAAAGAAGTCATCCAGCGATTCACTGCGCTCTGCAATGGCTTTCAGGTTAAGGCGTACTAGCGTGCTGCCACCGCCAGCCAGCGGCAGTGAGTTGTAACAGCTCACGATCCCGTAGCCCCCTTTTGTGAAAATTTTATCATGCACCGGACCGTTGGCGATGTGCGGTTTGCTACATTCACAAATGTTTTTTGCCACTTCCAGCAGCAGATCATCAGGGGTGATTTCAGGATCGTAGATAAAGGTCAGATTTGGAGAAACCTGCTTCATCTCAGCATCTGCGCGTAAAATTGCACGGGTGATGGGGGAATCGGACGGGCCGATATTGGCATGCATAAAAGCGTCTGGCAGGGTTCTGTCGAGATAACGCCAGAAACGTTTTATTCGAATATCGATTTCGTCTTGTGTTAGAATTTTAACATACGGTTGCAACAACGCATCCAGTTGCCCCAGGTAGACCGGCATTGATGTGACTGACGGGACATGGTGATAAAGAATGGTCAGCAGGGAGAGCGCATCATCAAGATCTTTCGCGCCTTCCAGCTCCAGCCATTCAGAACCGTTCGCCAGAAAACGGGCGTAATCGGGTAAGACATAGCGCGGTTTGTACGGCGCATGACCTTCAAACATATCGCAGATTACGCCTTCATCCAGCGCGCGGCGGGCTTCGGCAGGAAGCTGTGGATAAGGCAGATTGTTTTCTGCTTCCAGCGCCAGAAAATGGCGCTTCTGCTCCGGGCTAAGTGCCGGACTGGTGACAATTTGCTGGCAACGTTGTTGCAGTGCCATTTCATGAGAAGTGGGCATCTTCTTTTCCTTTTATGCCGAAGGTGATGCGCCATTGTAAGAGGTTTCGTGATGTTCACTTTGATCCTGATGCGTTTGCCACCACTGGCGCATTCATTTGAAAGTGAATTATTTGATCCAGATCGCATTACCATAATGCAAATTTGTAAGTAGATTTTCTTAATTGTGATGTATATCGAAGTGTGTTGCGGAGTCGATGTTAGAATACTAACAAACTCGCAAGGTGAATTTTATTGGCGACAAGCCAGGAGAATGAAATGACTGATCTGAAAGCAAGCAGCCTGCGTGCACTGAAATTGATGGACCTGACCACTCTGAATGACGACGACACTGACGAGAAAGTGATCGCCCTGTGTCATCAGGCTAAAACTCCGGTCGGCAATACCGCCGCTATCTGCATCTATCCTCGCTTTATCCCGATTGCTCGCAAGACTCTGAAAGAGCAGGGCACCCCGGAAATCCGTATTGCTACGGTAACTAACTTCCCACACGGTAACGACGACATTGACATCGCACTGGCAGAAACCCGTGCGGCAATCGCCTACGGTGCCGATGAAGTTGACGTGGTGTTCCCGTACCGTGCGCTGATGGCGGGTAACGAGCAGGTTGGTTTTGACCTGGTGAAAGCCTGTAAAGAGGCTTGTGCAGCGGCGAATGTGCTGCTGAAAGTGATCATCGAAACCGGTGAACTGAAAGACGAAGCCCTGATCCGCAAAGCATCTGAAATCTCCATCAAAGCGGGCGCTGACTTTATCAAAACCTCTACCGGTAAAGTCGCGGTGAATGCGACGCCTGAAAGCGCGCGCATCATGATGGAAGTCATCCGCGACATGGGCGTAGAAAAAACCGTTGGTTTCAAACCGGCGGGTGGCGTGCGTACTGCGGAAGATGCACAGAAATATCTCGCGATTGCAGATGAACTGTTCGGTGCTGACTGGGCAGATGCACGTCACTATCGCTTTGGCGCTTCCAGCCTGCTGGCAAGCCTGCTGAAAGCTCTGGGCCACGGCGACGGTAAGAGCGCCAGCAGCTACTAAGCTGCCTTTTGCCAGAGGGTGGATGCCGGATGCTACGGGTCGGGTACCCCTGTAGGCCTGATAAGACGCGTCAGCGTTGCATCAGGCTGTCAGCAGTGATGCCGGATGCGGCGCGAACGCCTTATCCGGCCTACGGGGCGAGTGCCGTGTAGGCATGATAAGAAGCGGTCAGCATCAGGCAATAACAACATCCGCCATCTGGCAACAACGCCTTCAAACTTATTCCACGGGAGGTTACCTTGTTTCTCGCACAAGAAATTATTCGTAAAAAACGTGATGGTCATGCGCTGAGCGATGAAGAAATTCGTTTCTTTATCAATGGCATTCGCGACAATACTATCTCCGAAGGGCAAATTGCCGCCCTCGCGATGACCATTTTCTTCCACGATATGACAATGCCGGAGCGTGTCTCGCTGACGATGGCGATGCGAAATTCAGGAACCGTTCTCGACTGGAAAAGCCTGCATCTGAATGGCCCGATTGTTGATAAACACTCCACCGGCGGCGTCGGCGATGTGACTTCGCTGATGTTAGGGCCAATGGTCGCTGCCTGCGGTGGTTACATTCCAATGATCTCCGGTCGCGGCCTCGGTCATACTGGCGGTACGCTCGACAAACTGGAATCCATCCCTGGCTTCGACATTTTCCCGGATGACAATCGTTTCCGCGAAATAATTAAAGACGTCGGCGTGGCGATTATCGGTCAGACCAGCTCACTGGCTCCGGCGGATAAACGTTTCTACGCAACCCGTGATATCACCGCAACCGTGGACTCCATCCCGCTGATCACTGCCTCTATTCTGGCTAAGAAACTGGCGGAAGGGCTGGATGCGTTGGTGATGGACGTGAAAGTCGGTAGCGGCGCGTTTATGCCGACCTACGAACTCTCTGAAGCCCTTGCCGAAGCGATTGTTGGCGTGGCAAATGGCGCTGGCGTGCGCACCACTGCGCTGCTCACCGACATGAATCAGGTGTTGGCCTCCAGTGCCGGTAACGCGGTTGAAGTGCGTGAAGCGGTGCAGTTCCTGACTGGTGAATACCGTAACCCGCGTCTGTTTGATGTCACAATGGCACTGTGCGTGGAGATGCTTATCTCCGGCAAACTGGCGAAAGATGACGCTGAAGCGTGCGCGAAATTGCAGGCGGTGCTGGACAACGGTAAAGCGGCAGAAGTCTTTGGTCGTATGGTGGCGGCACAAAAAGGCCCAACCGACTTCGTTGAGAACTACGCGAAGTATCTGCCGACAGCGATGCTGACGAAAGCAGTCTATGCTGATACCGAAGGTTTTGTCAGTGAAATGGATACCCGCGCGCTGGGGATGGCAGTGGTTGCAATGGGCGGCGGTCGCCGTCAGGCATCTGACACCATCGATTACAGCGTCGGCTTTACTGATATGGCGCGTCTGGGCGACCAGGTAGACGGTCAGCGTCCGCTGGCAGTTGTCCACGCGAAAGACGAAAACAGCTGGCAGGAAGCGGCGAAAGCGGTGAAAGCGGCAATTAAACTTGCCGATAAAGCACCAGAAAGCACACCAACCGTCTATCGTCGTATCAGTGAATAATTGTATACTGATCTGATCATTTAAATTTGAAGCACTGAGTACGGAGAACATATGAAACGTGCATTTATTATGGTGCTGGACTCATTCGGCATCGGCGCTACAGAAGATGCAGAACGCTTTGGTGACGTCGGGGCTGACACCCTGGGTCATATCGCAGAAGCTTGTGCTAAAGGCGAAGCTGATAATGGTCGTAAAGGGCCACTGAATCTGCCAAATCTGACCCGTCTGGGGCTGGCGAAAGCACACGAAGGTTCTACCGGTTTCATTCCGGCAGGAATGGACGGCAACGCTGAAGTTATCGGCGCGTACGCATGGGCGCACGAAATGTCATCCGGTAAAGATACCCCGTCTGGTCACTGGGAAATCGCCGGTGTACCGGTTCTGTTTGAGTGGGGATACTTCTCCGATCATGAAAACAGCTTCCCGCAAGAACTGCTGGATAAACTGGTCGAACGCGCTAATCTGCCGGGTTACCTGGGTAACTGCCACTCTTCCGGTACGGTCATCCTGGATCAACTGGGCGAAGAGCACATGAAAACCGGCAAGCCGATTTTCTATACCTCCGCTGACTCCGTGTTCCAGATTGCCTGCCATGAAGAAACCTTTGGCCTGGATAAACTCTACGAACTGTGCGAAATCGCCCGTGAAGAGCTGACCAACGGCGGCTACAACATCGGTCGCGTTATCGCCCGTCCGTTTATCGGCGACAAAGCCGGTAACTTCCAGCGTACCGGCAACCGTCACGATCTGGCTGTTGAACCGCCAGCACCAACTGTGTTGCAGAAACTGGTTGATGAAAAACACGGCCAGGTGGTTTCTGTCGGTAAAATTGCAGACATCTACGCTAACTGCGGTATCACCAAAAAAGTGAAAGCGACCGGTCTGGACGCGCTGTTTGACGCCACCATTAAAGAGATGAAGGAAGCAGGTGATAACACTATCGTCTTCACTAACTTTGTTGACTTCGACTCTTCCTGGGGTCACCGTCGTGACGTCGCGGGTTATGCTGCGGGTCTGGAACTGTTCGACCGCCGTCTGCCGGAGCTGATGTCACTGCTGCGCGATGACGATATCCTGATCCTCACCGCTGACCACGGTTGCGACCCAACCTGGACTGGTACTGACCACACCCGTGAACACATTCCGGTACTGGTGTATGGCCCGAAAGTAAAACCGGGTTCGCTGGGTCACCGTGAAACCTTCGCGGATATCGGTCAGACTCTGGCAAAATATTTTGGCACTTCTGATATGGAATATGGCAAAGCCATGTTCTGATAATGGGTGCGGCTTGATGCCCTCACCCCGGCCCTCTCCCACAGGGAGAGGGTGAAAACATGTTGATAAGGATAAAACAATGGCTACCCCACACATTAATGCAGAAATGGGCGATTTCGCTGACGTAGTTTTGATGCCAGGCGACCCGCTGCGTGCGAAGTATATTGCTGAAACTTTCCTTGAAGATGCCCGTGAAGTGAACAACGTTCGCGGTATGCTGGGCTTCACCGGTACTTACAAAGGCCGCAAAATTTCCGTAATGGGTCACGGTATGGGGATCCCGTCCTGCTCCATCTACACCAAAGAGCTGATCACCGATTTCGGCGTGAAAAAAATCATCCGCGTGGGTTCCTGTGGCGCTGTTCTGCCGCACGTAAAACTGCGTGACGTAGTTATCGGTATGGGTGCCTGCACCGATTCCAAAGTTAACCGCATCCGTTTTAAAGACCATGACTTTGCTGCTATCGCTGACTTTGACATGGTGCGTAACGCGGTAGACGCGGCTAAAGCTCTGGGCGTGGATGCGCGCGTTGGTAACCTGTTCTCCGCTGACCTGTTCTACTCTCCGGACGGCGAAATGTTCGACGTGATGGAAAAATACGGCATCCTTGGCGTAGAAATGGAAGCGGCTGGTATCTACGGCGTAGCAGCAGAATTTGGCGCGAAAGCCCTGGCTATTTGCACCGTGTCTGACCACATCCGCACTCACGAGCAGACCACTGCTGAAGAGCGTCAGACCACCTTTAACGACATGATCAAAATCGCACTGGAATCCGTTCTGCTGGGCGATAAAGAGTAATTGTTTTTCGCTGAAAGGCGATTGTCGTGTTAAGCCGGAGCGGGAGACTGCTCCGGCTTTTTAGTATCAATTCATTTTTCTCTCCAGCTTGAATATTTTCGCTATACTTTTCAGTGAAATGTGTTAATAAATCTATTCAAGTATCTATTCACGAATCTATTCATTAATGAGAGAACTGACCGATCTTTTACTGCAAGGGCCGCGTTCTGCCCCGGAATTGCGCCAGCGTCTGGCAATCAGTCAGGCGACGTTCTCACGCCTTGTTGCCAGAGAAGATCGGGTGATTCGCTTTGGTAAAGCACGGGCAACGCGATATGTACTGCTGCGGCCTTATCGCGGAATAGAACGTATTCCCGTCTGGCGAGTGGACGCTGCCGGAAAGGCGCATAAATTCGCCGACATCCGGTTGTGCTGGCCGCAGGGAAGTTGTCTGGTAACAGGCGCAGATGGCGACGAACAGTGGTTTGATGGTTTGCCCTGGTATTTGACCGATCTCCGACCACAGGGTTTTTTAGGGCGCGCGTGGGGCAGGAAGTTAGCCGCGCAACTGAATCTGACCGAAGATATCCGTCTCTGGCAGGAAGAAGAGGTGCTCTACGCCCTGACCGTATTTAGCGGTGAATATACCGGCGGCTGGCTGGTCGGGGAGGGGAATTATCAGCAATGGATTACTGCACAACGCCCTGCGGCAATTACTCTGGATGAAAAACTCATCCGCTATGAACAACTGGCACATGACGCACTGGCAGGAGAAATTGTGGGTTCTTCTGCGGGCGGTGAGCAGCCAAAATTTACCTGCTATGCACAAACGCCGTCAGGCAATAAACATGTGTTGGTGAAATTCACCGTGCCGCAGCAAACCGCAGTCAGCCAACGTTGGGGTGACCTGCTTATTGCGGAATCTATTGCCGCGCAAATCCTGCGCGCTGGCGGGATCTACGCCAGCCAGTCAACGGTGCTTGTAACAAGTAACAGGCAGGTATTCCTTGAAGCGGAACGCTTTGACTGCAAAGGTAACGATGGTCGCTTGCCCATTGTGTCGCTGGAGGCGGTGCAAAGTGAGTTTATCTCTTCTCCGGGATCGTGGCCGGAGGCAATGCGCCGTTTGTGTGAGCAACAACTTGCCACCCATGAGAGCGTGGCGCAAACAGAAGTGATCTGGGCGTTTGGGCGACTTATCGCTAACAGTGATATGCATGCAGGCAATTTATCGTTTTATTTATCTGAACCGCCATTTGCGCTGACGCCCGTCTACGACATGCTGCCGATGGCTTATGCGCCAAACAGCGCCGGAATGTTGCGAGATGCTGCCATTGAGGTGAAGTTTGATCTTAACGTCAGTAAAAGCGCATGGTTAACGGCGATCCCGCTGGCGCAGCAGTTCTGGCAAACGGTCGCCGGAGATCCGCGTATCAGCGAGGCGTTTCGCCACATTGCGCAAGAAATGCCGGAAAAAATCCGGCAAATCGAAGAGAAAGTTGCCCGCATGGGCGCGTAGTTACCGCACAGCCCCAGCCATCCACGCTGACAATTCCCGTAGCTCTTTTTCCTGTTCAGGGAAGTCGACCAACAGAGCTTCGCACTCTTGTTGCAGCATATCCGCGCGGTACAGGCAGCCTTGCAGTCGCCCGGCGAGGGCTTCCAGCGGCGCGGGGTTGAGGCTGTCGGTAAACACCTGGGCGCGGGTGATATGGCCTTTTTCAACGTCGAAATGCAGTTCTACGCCGCCCCAGGTAAAGCGTTCATCCAGCAGATGCGAGAACGCCGGAGCCTGACCGAAGTTCCACTCCCAGCTACTCTGACGGGCAAAGGTTTCGGCGAAGTTCGGCAGGTCTGGCGTTTTGTCCGGGGAGATGATTTCCGCTTCCACGCGCTCGCCATAATGGGCGAAAAAGGCCTCGGTTATGGCCTCGCAAACCTGCTCATGGGTAATTTCCGGCAGCAATTCGGTCAGATTGGTCACGCGGGAACGTACCGAGGTAATGCCTTTCGCCGCCAGTTTCTTTTTATCCGGGTTGAGATAGTTTGCCAGACGGCTAAGGTCAGCATTGAGTAGCAAGGTGCCGTGGTGGAAGCCGCGATCTTTGGTTTCGCGATAGGCTGAGCCTGAGACTTTTCGGTCGCCTTCGGCGGTTTTCACCACCAGATCGTTACGTCCGGACGCTTCGGCGCTGACGCCGAGCGCGTTCAGCGCATTGAGCACAATCGACGTGGAGATGGTTTTATCGTACTCCGGCTTGCCAGCCATAAAGGTAAAACAGGTATTACCGAGATCGTGGAACACCGCGCCGCCGCCGCTACTGCGCCGCGCCAGTCGGACGTTATCTTCTTCCATCCGCCGGGTATTACACTCTTTCCACGGGTTCTGCGCGCGACCAATCACCACGGTGTCGGCATTGCGCCAGAGAAACAGAACGCGCTGCGTGGCGGGCATCTGGCGAAAAATACATTCCTCCACCGCCAGGTTAAACCACGGGTCGTAAGAGTCAGAGATGAGCAGGCGTAATGTGGACATAACGATTTCCTTTCTTGTAGTAATGGGTCACTCTTTTTTCTCGCCTTCTTCCTCTTCCGGCACCGGTTTGCTGGCGGTTAACAGGAAGGGAGATTGCTGCCAGCGGGTGCGCTTACCCTGCAACAACGTGCGGGTCAGCACTACGCCGATTGCCAGTGAGAGCAGCAACATCAGGCGTAAAATGTTAGTGGTGTTATCCACCTGTTGGGCTTCGGTGGCGAGCGTATGGGTGTCGAGTGTCAGGCGCAGATAGCCGAGCGGGCCGTTTTTACCCGCAATTGGCTCGACAATCTGCTGGTTAAAATAGCCGCCTGCTTTTTTACCGTCGAGCGCCAGCCGGTCGCGCACTTCGACGCTTTCGCCAGAACGTGCGATAAGATCGCCTTGTTCGTCATACACACCCGTGTCGAGGATGCGGCTTTCATCCGTTAACTGATCGAGGATCGCCTGAATGCGTTTTTCATCCGGTGAGTCGGTACGCATCAGCGGTGCAACGTTCAGCGTCACCTGACGCGCCAGGGTGCGGGCCAGTTCTTCCAGCTGTGGATTACGCTGTCGCTGGTGGTTTTGACTAAACCATGACGCCCCCTGCATCAGCGCCACTAACAAGGCAAGACAGAACAGGACAATCACTGCCCGATGCAGCCGGAATTTCAGTTTTGTGCGAGCCATCTTCCACCCTTTGAAAATTTGAGACTTAATGTTGCCAGAAGCAATGGATACAAGGTAGCCTCATGCGTTATTTTCCCTGCTTCGAACGATTTTACAGGAGCCTTAATGCCTAACATTACCTGGTGCGACCTGCCTGAAGATGTCTCTTTATGGCCGGGTCTGCCTCTTTCATTAAGTGGTGATGAAGTGATGCCACTGGATTACCACGCAGGTCGTAGCGGCTGGCTGCTGTATGGTCGTGGGCTGGATAAACAACGTCTGACCCAATACCAGAGCAAACTGGGTGCGGCGATGGTGATTGTTGCCGCCTGGTGCGTGGAAGATTATCAGGTGATTCGTCTGGCAGGTTCACTCACCGCACGGGCTACACGCCTGGCCCACGAAGCGCAGCTGGATGTCGCGCCGCTGGGGAAAATCCCGCACCTGCGCACGCCGGGTTTGCTGGTGATGGACATGGATTCCACCGCCATCCAGATTGAATGTATTGATGAAATTGCCAAACTGGCCGGAACGGGCGAGATGGTGGCGGAAGTGACAGAACGGGCGATGCGTGGAGAACTTGATTTTACCGCCAGCCTGCGCAGTCGCGTGGCGACGCTGAAAGGCGCTGACGCGAACATTTTGCTTCAGGTACGTGAAAATCTGCCGTTGATGCCAGGCTTAACGCAGCTGGTACTCAAACTGGAAACGCTGGGCTGGAAAGTGGCGATTGCCTCCGGCGGCTTCACCTTCTTTGCCGAATACCTGCGCGACAAGCTGCGCCTGACCGCCGTGGTAGCTAATGAACTGGAGATCATGGACGGTAAATTTACCGGCAATGTGATCGGCGACATCGTAGACGCGCAGTACAAAGCTAATACCCTGACCCGACTGGCACAGGAGTATGAAATCTCGCTGGCGCAGACCGTGGCGATTGGCGATGGTGCCAACGACCTGCCGATGATCAAAGCGGCAGGGCTGGGGATTGCCTACCATGCCAAGCCAAAAGTGAATGAAAAGACGGAAGTCACCATCCGTCACGCTGACCTGATGGGGGTGTTCTGCATCCTCTCCGGCAGCCTGAATCAGAAGTAATTGCACGCCCGTCATCCTGCGGGCGGCACAGCATTAACGAGGTACACCGTGGCAAAAGCTCCAAAACGCGCCTTTGTTTGTAATGAATGCGGGGCAGATTATCCGCGCTGGCAAGGGCAGTGCAGCGCCTGTCATGCCTGGAACACCATCACCGAGGTGCGTCTTGCTGCGTCGCCAACGGTGGCGCGTAACGAGCGTCTCAGTGGCTATGCCGGTAGCGCCGGAGTGGCGAAAGTCCAGAAACTCTCCGATATCAGCCTTGAGGAATTGCCGCGTTTTTCTACCGGATTTAAAGAGTTCGACCGCGTATTAGGCGGCGGGGTGGTGCCGGGAAGCGCCATTCTGATTGGCGGTAACCCTGGTGCCGGTAAATCCACGCTGCTGCTGCAAACGCTGTGCAAACTGGCGCAGCAGATGAAAACGCTGTATGTCACTGGCGAAGAGTCGCTGCAACAGGTGGCAATGCGCGCTCATCGTCTCGGCCTGCCGACTGACAATCTCAATATGTTGTCGGAAACCAGCATCGAGCAGATCTGCCTGATTGCCGAAGAAGAGCAACCGAAGCTGATGGTAATTGACTCGATCCAGGTGATGCATATGGCGGATGTTCAGTCATCGCCTGGCAGCGTGGCGCAGGTGCGTGAAACGGCGGCTTATCTGACGCGCTTCGCCAAAACGCGCGGCGTGGCGATTGTCATGGTTGGGCACGTAACCAAAGATGGCTCGCTGGCTGGCCCGAAAGTGCTGGAACACTGTATCGACTGTTCGGTGCTTTTGGATGGCGATGCCGACTCCCGTTTTCGCACCTTACGCAGCCATAAAAACCGCTTCGGCGCGGTGAATGAGCTGGGCGTCTTTGCGATGACCGAACAGGGGCTGCGTGAAGTCAGCAATCCTTCGGCAATCTTCTTAAGCCGTGGCGATGAAGTGACCTCTGGCAGTTCAGTGATGGTGGTATGGGAAGGGACGCGCCCGCTGCTGGTGGAGATTCAGGCGCTGGTCGATCACTCGATGATGGCGAACCCACGCCGCGTGGCGGTCGGGCTGGAACAAAACCGTCTGGCGATCCTGCTGGCGGTGCTGCACCGTCATGGCGGTCTGCAAATGGCCGATCAGGATGTGTTTGTTAACGTGGTCGGCGGTGTGAAGGTGACCGAAACCAGTGCCGATTTAGCGTTACTGCTGGCGATGGTTTCCAGCCTGCGCGACAGGCCGCTGCCGCAGGATCTGGTGGTGTTTGGCGAAGTGGGGCTGGCAGGGGAGATCCGCCCGGTGCCCAGCGGTCAGGAACGAATCTCTGAAGCGGCGAAACACGGTTTTCGCCGGGCGATTGTTCCGGCGGCCAACGTGCCGAAAAAAGCGCCGGAAGGGATGCAGATTTTTGGCGTTAAAAAACTCTCCGACGCGCTTAGCGTGTTCGACGACTTATAATGAGAGATACGGAGGGAGATATGTCGTCATTTGATTACCTGAAAACCGCTATTAAGCAACAAGGCTGCACGTTACAGCAGGTTGCTGATGCCAGCGGTATGACCAAAGGGTATTTAAGCCAGTTACTGAATGCCAAAATCAAAAGCCCCAGCGCACAAAAGCTGGAGGCGTTGCACCGTTTTTTGGGGCTTGAGTTTCCCCGACAGAAGAAAACCATTGGTGTGGTATTCGGTAAGTTCTACCCGCTGCATACCGGACATATCTACCTTATCCAGCGCGCCTGTAGCCAGGTTGATGAGCTGCATATCATTATGGGCTTTGACGATACTCGCGACCGCGCGTTGTTTGAAGACAGCGCCATGTCGCAGCAGCCCACGGTGCCGGATCGTCTGCGCTGGTTATTGCAAACCTTTAAATATCAGAAAAATATCCGCATTCATGCTTTCAACGAAGAGGGCATGGAGCCGTATCCGCACGGTTGGGATGTGTGGAGCAACGGCATCAAAAAGTTTATGGCTGAAAAAGGCATTCAGCCGGATCTGATCTACACCTCGGAAGAGACCGACGCACCACAGTACCTGGAGCATCTGGGGATCGAAACGGTGCTTGTCGATCCGAAACGTACCTTTATGAGTATCAGCGGTGCGCAGATCCGCGAAAACCCGTTCCGCTACTGGGAATATATTCCTACCGAAGTGAAGCCGTTCTTTGTGCGCACCGTGGCGATCCTCGGCGGCGAGTCGAGCGGTAAATCTACCCTGGTAAACAAACTCGCCAACATCTTCAACACCACCAGTGCGTGGGAGTTTGGTCGTGATTATGTCTTTTCACACCTTGGCGGAGATGAGATTGCGTTGCAGTATTCCGACTACGATAAAATCGCGCTGGGTCACGCACAATATATTGATTTTGCAGTTAAATATGCCAATAAAGTGGCGTTTATCGACACCGATTTTGTGACAACGCAGGCGTTCTGCAAAAAGTACGAAGGGCGTGAGCATCCGTTCGTGCAGGCGCTGATCGATGAATACCGTTTTGATCTGGTGATCCTGCTGGAGAACAACACGCCGTGGGTGGCGGATGGTTTACGCAGCCTCGGTAGTTCGGTGGATCGTAAAGAGTTCCAGAATCTGCTGGTGGAGATGCTGGAAGAGAACAATATCGAATTTGTGCGGGTTGAAGAGGACGATTACGACAGCCGTTTCCTGCGCTGCGTGGAGCTGGTGCGGGAGATGATGGGGGAGCAGGGTTAAGACCCAATGCCTGATGCGACGCTGACGCGTCTTATCAGGCCTACTGTTTCGCAACGTATTGAAATCGCTGGGCTTGTAGGCCGGATAAGGCGTTCACGCCGCATCCGGCATTTTACGCATTACTTCGCAATACGCTTGTACTTGATACGCTTCGGCTCCAGCGCATCTGCGCCCAGCGTGCGTTTCTTGTACTCTTCGTACTCGGTAAAGTTACCTTCGAAGAACTCGACTTTACCTTCATCCTGGTAATCCAGAATGTGCGTCGCGATACGGTCGAGGAACCAACGGTCGTGCGAGATAACCATCGCGCAGCCCGGGAACTCCAGCAGGGCGTTTTCCAGCGCACGCAGGGTTTCGATATCCAGATCGTTGGTCGGTTCGTCGAGCAGCAGCATGTTGCCGCCAACCTGCAGCAGCTTCGCCAGATGCAGACGACCGCGCTCACCACCGGAAAGTTCGCCAACGCGTTTACCCTGATCAACCCCTTTAAAGTTAAAGCGGCCTACGTAGGCACGGCTCGGCATCTCGGTGTTACCGATCTTCATGATATCCAGTCCGCCGGAAACTTCTTCCCAAACGGTTTTGCTGTTATCCATTGAGTCACGGAACTGATCAACAGACGCCAGTTTCACCGTTTCACCTAAAGTGATGGTGCCGCTGTCCGGCTGTTCCTGACCAGAGATCATACGGAACAGGGTCGATTTACCCGCACCGTTCGGCCCGATGATCCCGACGATTGCCCCTTTCGGGATCGAGAAGCTCAGGGAGTCAATCAGCAGGCGATCGCCGTAGGATTTACGCAGGTTGCTGACTTCCAACACTTTATCGCCCAGACGCGGTCCAGGTGGAATAAACAGTTCGTTGGTTTCGTTACGTTTCTGATATTCGGTGTTGTTCAGCTCTTCAAAGCGCGCCAGACGTGCTTTACCTTTCGACTGACGGCCTTTAGTCCCCTGACGTACCCACTCCAGCTCTTTTTCAATCGACTTACGACGTGCTGCTTCTTGCGAAGCTTCCTGCGCCAGACGCTGATCTTTCTGCTCCAGCCAGGAGGAGTAGTTACCTTCCCACGGAATACCTTCGCCACGGTCAAGTTCGAGGATCCAGCCCGCAACGTTATCGAGGAAGTAACGGTCGTGGGTAATCGCCACAACGGTGCCTTCGAAGTCGTGCAGGAAGCGTTCCAGCCACGCTACGGATTCGGCATCCAGGTGGTTAGTTGGTTCGTCGAGCAGCAGCATGTCTGGTTTTTCCAGCAGCAGGCGGCACAACGCCACGCGACGACGCTCACCACCGGAGAGGTTAGCGATTTTCGCCTCCCAGTCCGGCAGACGCAGCGCATCTGCTGCACGTTCCAGTTGCACGTTCAGGTTATGACCGTCGTGAGCCTGAATGATCTCTTCCAGACGGCCTTGTTCAGCGGCCAGCTTGTCAAAATCGGCATCCGGATCGGCGTATAACGCATACACTTCATCCAGACGTTTCAGGGCGTTAACCACTTCAGAAACCGCCTCTTCAATGGACTCACGCACGGTGTGTTCCGGGTTCAGCTGCGGTTCCTGCGGCAGATAACCAATCTTGATATCCGGCTGCGGACGCGCTTCGCCTTCGATGTCTTTATCGATGCCCGCCATAATGCGCAGCAGGGTAGATTTACCGGCGCCGTTCAGACCCAGGACGCCGATTTTTGCCCCAGGGAAGAAACTCAGAGAGATGTTTTTCAAAATATGACGTTTCGGCGGAACAACTTTGCCGACACGATGCATGGTATAAACGAATTGAGCCACGTTGGACTTCGCCTCTATGTTTATCGTGATGATGAGTTTTCAAAGGCGAAGTGTAGCCTGTTTCCTTATCTAATCCCAGCCGGTCGATCACCCTCGCAGTAAAAGTAAAAAAGTGTCCATAACGTGGCACAAACGGCAATGACTGGTTAGCATAAATCTATTAGGCGGCATGACGCTGCATTGATGTATTTACACTTAGAGGATGCGCTTGTGGAAAAAGCCAAACAAGTTACCTGGCGGCTGTTGGCTGCCGGTGTCTGTCTGCTGACGGTCAGCAGCGTGGCGCGAGCCGACTCACTGGATGAGCAGCGTAGCCGTTACGCGCAAATCAAGCAGGCCTGGGATAATCGACAAATGGATGTGGTCGAACAAATGATGCCTGGACTGAAGGATTATCCGCTTTATCCCTACCTGGAATACCGCCAGATTACCGATGACCTGATGAATCAACCGGCGGTCAAGGTCACTAACTTTGTTCGCGCTAACCCCACGCTTCCTCCCGCTCGCACGCTACAATCTCGCTTCGTCAATGAACTGGCGCGGCGTGAAGACTGGCGTGGTCTGTTAGCTTTTAGCCCGGAAAAACCAGGGACTACCGAAGCGCAATGTAATTATTACTATGCGAAATGGAATATCGGGCAGAGCGAAGAAGCCTGGCAGGGGGCGAAAGAACTTTGGCTAACCGGAAAGAGTCAGCCTAACGCTTGCGATAAGTTGTTTAGCGTCTGGCGCGCGTCCGGTAAGCAAGAACCACTGGCTTATTTAGAGCGTATCCGCCTGGCGATGAAAGCGGGCAATACCGGGCTGGTGACGGTACTCGCAGGGCAGATGCCTGCCGATTATCAAACTATCGCCTCGGCGATTATTTCGCTGGCGAACGATCCTAATACAGTGCTGACCTTCGCGCGTACTACCGGAGCGACTGATTTTACCCGCCAGATGGCAGCGGTGGCGTTTGCCAGCGTGGCGCGCCAGGATGCAGAAAACGCACGGTTGATGATCCCGTCGCTTGCCCAGGCGCAGCAGCTTAATGAAGATCAGATTCAGGAGCTACGCGATATCGTCGCCTGGCGTCTGATGGGCAACGACGTCACCGACGAGCAGGCGAAATGGCGCGATGACGCCATTATGCGTTCGCAATCCACGTCGTTAATTGAACGACGCGTGCGGATGGCGCTTGGCACTGGCGACCGTTCTGGCCTGAATACCTGGCTGGCACGCTTGCCGATGGAAGCGAAAGAGAAAGATGAATGGCGTTACTGGCAGGCGGATTTATTGCTGGAACGCGGTCGTGAAGCGGAAGCAAAAGAGATTTTGCATCAACTCATGCAACAGCGTGGTTTCTACCCGATGGTTGCTGCACAGCGGATCGGCGAAGAGTATGAGCTGAAGATTGATAAAGCGCCGCAGAATGTTGACAGCGCCCTGACTCAGGGGTCGGAGATGGCGCGCGTGCGCGAGTTGATGTACTGGAATCTCGATAATACCGCGCGTAGCGAGTGGGCCAATCTTGTGAAGAGCAAGTCAAAAGCAGAGCAGGCTCAACTGGCGCGATATGCTTTCAATAACCAATGGTGGGATCTTAGCGTTCAGGCAACGATCGCCGGGAAGCTGTGGGATCATCTGGAAGAGCGATTCCCGCTGGCCTACAACGATCTTTTCAAACGCTACACCAATGGCAAAGATATCCCGCAAAGCTATGCAATGGCGATTGTCCGCCAGGAGAGCGCCTGGAATCCGAAAGTGAAGTCGCCGGTAGGCGCCAGCGGCCTGATGCAGATTATGCCTGGCACAGCGACCCATACGGTGAAGATGTTCTCAATTCCAGGTTACAGCAGCCCAGGACAATTGCTTGATCCGGAAACGAACATCAACATTGGCACCAGTTACCTGCAATATGTTTATCAGCAGTTTGGTAATAACCGTATTTTCTCATCGGCAGCCTATAACGCGGGACCAGGGAGAGTGCGTACCTGGCTTGGCAACAGCGCCGGACGTATCGACGCGGTGGCGTTTGTCGAGAGTATCCCGTTCTCCGAGACGCGCGGTTATGTGAAGAACGTGCTGGCTTATGACGCGTACTATCGCTATTTCATGGGCGATAAACCGACGCTTTTGAGCGCCACAGAATGGGGGCGTCGTTACTGAACCGCCCGTTTATGATATGCTATCGTACTCTTTTGCGAGTACAACCGGGGGAGGCATCAGGCTTCCCCCGCTAACAATGGCGACACACTATGGCTCAACAATCACCCTATTCAGCAGCGATGGCAGAACAGCGTCACCAGGAGTGGTTACGTTTTGTTGACCTGCTTAAGAATGCCTACGAAAACGATCTCCATTTACCGTTGCTAAACCTGATGCTGACGCCGGATGAGCGCGAAGCGTTGGGGACTCGCGTGCGTATCGTAGAAGAGTTGTTGCGCGGTGAAATGAGCCAGCGTGAGTTAAAAAACGAACTCGGCGCGGGCATTGCGACCATTACTCGTGGATCTAACAGTCTGAAAGCCGCGCCTGTCGAGTTGCGCCAGTGGCTGGAAGAAGTGCTGCTGAAAAGCGATTGATTTTGTAGGCCTGATAAGACGCGTCAGCGTCGCATCAGGCATTGCGCACCGAATGCCGGATGCGTCGTGAACGCCTTATCCGTCCTACAATGGCTGATATACCGCATTATGAAACGGACTTAGCGCCAGGATCACCGCCTGGTGATAGACGCTGGCGCGGGTGAGTTTCCCGGCGGTAAACACGCCGATCGCGCCCTCTTTACGGCCAATCTCATCAATGCCGGTATAACGCGACATCACGGGGCCAAGCGCCTCGCCCTCACGCACTTTCTCCAGAATCACCGCAGGTAACGGCAAAGTTGCCGAACGCGCTTCACCGCGCTGGCTCGCGTTTTCAATCACCACCCAACTGAAGGTGCTGTCACCATCAATACCCGCTTCAATTGCTACCCAAAAATCAGCCTCTGGGCGTAAACGACGAGAATTTGCTACCCGATTTCGTGCGCCAGCGCGCGTTTCCTCACTGCCAAAGGGCTGTTCCGGTACGCCGCTCTCGACGGCAACGGACTCAATGTGGCAGGATCCTTCACCGAAGATCTCGTGAAATGCCTGCAGAATGGCCTGAATTTTAGCGGGATTGGTGGTCGCACAGACAACATGGTGCATAATCAGGATTACTCACAAAATTAACGTTAAAGCAGTATACGGAAAAAAAGCATGTTACAGGTATACCTTGTCCGCCACGGTGAAACACAGTGGAACGCCGAGCGACGTATTCAGGGCCAGTCTGACAGCCCGCTGACTGCAAAAGGTGAGCAACAGGCAATGCAGGTGGCGAACCGTGCCAAAGAGCTTGGCATTACGCATATCATCAGTAGTGATTTAGGCCGCACCCGGCGTACGGCGGAAATCATCGCCCAGGCTTGTGGTTGTGACATCATCTTTGATTCCCGCTTGCGTGAGTTAAATATGGGCGTGCTGGAGAAAAGACACATTGACTCTCTGACTGAAGAAGAAGAGAACTGGCGTCGTCAGCTCGTCAATGGCACCGTTGACGGGCGTATTCCTGAAGGCGAGTCGATGCAGGAACTTAGCGATCGCGTTAACGCAGCACTGGAATCTTGTCGGGATTTACCACCGGGAAGTCGACCACTGCTGGTGAGTCACGGTATCGCGCTGGGATGCCTGGTGAGTACCATTCTGGGCTTACCGGCATGGGCAGAACGCCGCTTACGTCTGCGTAACTGTTCTATTTCGCGCGTGGATTATCAGGAAAGCCTGTGGCTGGCATCTGGCTGGGTAGTTGAAACCGCAGGGGACATCTCGCATCTGGACGCCCCTGCATTAGACGAGCTACAGCGTTAACGACGTATTGGAATAAGCAGCTCGCAGCGCAGATTAATTGGGCGATCACCCGCTTTGGCATCTTCTGCCGGGTAGTATCGCTCAATATCCTGACCTTTACGGCGGGTCAGGTTGAGCATCGGCATACAGGTTCCGTATACCGTCAGAATAAACTCCTGCACGCCGGTTCCCAGACCTTCGTAGGTAAACATCACATAGTCGCCACCCTGCAACAGTACCGGATGTCCCGTCAGTACATAGCCGTCAGCTTGATCCCGAGCCAGAGCCGTGGTGTAAAACACTTCTTGCTCGTCATCTTTATCCTGGCTTGGACGCGTTTCGTTCAAACCGTAAAGCACTGGTGGAATGGTTGGCGAGTTGCCGAGAAAATCGTGCCAGAACTGGTAGCGCATTTCGTGGCGGAAATCAGAGATTTGCTCCAGCGAACAGGAGTAGCTCTGGGTAACACCAATCAGCGGCGTATCTTCCAGGGTGACAAATTTGTGCTCTGGCATGGTAAATTCACCCAGACGCAGCGGCGGGCGAATACCAAAGGCGCTCCATTCAGGAGAACGGCGGTAAAGTGCGGGAGTCTGGGCAAACTGCTTCTTGAATGCGCGGGTAAATGTCTGTTGAGAGTCGAAGCGGTATTGCAGCGCGATATCCAGAATCGGACGCGCAGTCAGGCGTAGTGCGACCGCCGATTTCGACAAACGACGAGCACGAATATACGCGCCAATAGCATGGCCAGTGACATCTTTAAACATTCTCTGTAAGTGCCACTTGGAATAACCTGCTTTCGCCGCTACATTGTCGAGCGACAGGGGCTGATCCAGATGACCTTCCAGCCAGATTAAAAGGTCGCGAATAATGCCGGCCTGATCCATAAAATATCCTCATCCTTTCAACAACGAGCACCTGACATCAGGTAATTGGATAATAGCATTTTTTGTTGTTTTAGCATTCAGTGTTTTTTTTCTTAGCAGAGTATGTTTTAGGTCTTGACGGAGATAAAAATATTGAGTTTTTGTTCTTAATCAATATGTTATTTATCATGACGAACTAATTGCTCAGTGTAACTTATAAAAATGGTAACAATATGAAATACAAGCATTTGATCTTGTCCTTAAGCCTGATAATGCTGGGACCATTGGCTCATGCGGAAGAAATTGGTTCGGTCGACACCGTATTTAAAATGATCGGCCCGGATCACAAAATTGTCGTGGAAGCCTTTGACGATCCCGATGTAAAAAATGTCACTTGTTATGTGAGTCGGGCGAAAACCGGCGGTATTAAAGGGGGATTAGGTCTGGCGGAAGATACTTCCGATGCGGCCATTTCCTGCCAGCAGGTAGGGCCGATTGAACTGTCGGATCGCATTAAAAACGGCAAAGCTCAAGGCGAAGTCGTGTTCAAAAAACGGACTTCTCTGGTCTTTAAGTCGTTACAGGTCGTGCGTTTCTATGACGCCAAACGCAACGCGCTCGCTTACCTGGCTTACTCCGACAAAGTTGTCGATGGTTCACCGAAAAATGCCATCAGCGCCGTTCCTGTCATGCCGTGGCGACAATAACAGAGGCGATTTATGCAACGGGAAACGGTCTGGTTAGTGGAAGACGAGCAAGGGATAGCCGACACGCTGGTCTACATGTTGCAGCAGGAAGGTTTTGCCGTCGAGTTCTTTGAACGGGGCTTACCGGCGCTGGATAAAGCGCGCCTGCAGGTTCCTGACGTTATCATTCTCGATGTCGGCCTGCCTGATATTAGCGGTTTCGAACTGTGTCGCCAGTTGCTGGCGCTCCATCCTGCGTTGCCTGTACTGTTTCTGACCGCCCGTAGTGAAGAGGTGGATCGCCTGCTTGGGCTGGAGATTGGCGCTGACGACTACGTGGCTAAACCGTTTTCACCTCGCGAAGTGTGCGCCAGGGTGCGCACCTTACTGCGTCGGGTGAAGAAGTTTTCTACGCCGTCTCCCGTCATCCGTATTGGTCATTTTGAACTGAATGAACCTGCGGCGCAGATCAGCTGGTTTGACACGCCATTAACGCTGACGCGGTACGAATTTCTGTTGTTGAAAACGTTACTCAAGTCGCCAGGCCGCGTCTGGTCACGCCAGCAATTGATGGATAGCGTCTGGGAAGATGCACAGGACACTTACGATCGCACTGTCGATACTCACATCAAAACGCTGCGCGCCAAACTGCGCGCTATAAATCCCGACCTTTCGCCAATTAATACTCATCGCGGAATGGGATACAGCCTGAGGAGCCTGTAATGCGCATCGGGATGCGCCTGTTGCTGGGCTATTTTTTACTGGTGGCGGTGGCAGCCTGGTTCGTACTGGCAATTTTTGTCAAAGAAGTTAAACCGGGTGTGCGAAGGGCGACGGAAGGTACGCTGATCGACACCGCAACGTTGCTGGCGGAGCTGGCGCGTCCCGATTTGCTCTCTGGTGACCCCGAGCATGGACAACTGGCGCAGGCGTTTAACCAGCTACAAAATCGCCCGTTTCGCGCCAATATCGGCGGCATTAACAAAGTGCGCAATGAATACCATGTCTATATGACTGATGCGCAGGGCAAAGTATTGTTCGATTCGGCAAACAAAGCCGTGGGACAGGATTATTCCCGCTGGAATGATGTCTGGCTAACGTTGCGTGGTCAGTATGGTGCGCGCAGCACGTTGCAAAATCCTGCCGACCCCGAAAGTTCTGTGATGTATGTCGCCGCGCCGATTATGGACGGTTCACGGCTTATTGGCGTTTTGAGCGTAGGCAAACCGAACGCGGCGATGGCACCGGTCATTAAACGCAGCGAGCGACGAATTTTATGGGCGAGTACCATTTTGCTGGGGATTGCGCTGGTGATTGGCGCGGGAATGGTTTGGTGGATCAACCGCTCCATTGCCCGACTCACCCGCTATGCTGATTCCGTTACCGACAATAAACCCGTTCCTCTCCCTGAACTCGGCAGTAGCGAGCTGCGTAAGTTAGCGCAGGCTCTGGAAAGTATGCGCGTGAAGCTGGAAGGGAAAAACTATATTGAGCAGTATGTTTACGCATTAACTCATGAGCTAAAAAGCCCACTGGCGGCGATTCGTGGCGCAGCGGAAATTTTACGTGAAGGCCCGCCGCCAGAAGTGGTGGCTCGCTTTACCGATAATATTTTGACGCAAAATGCGCGAATGCAGGCACTGGTAGAAACGTTATTACGCCAGGCAAGACTGGAGAATCGCCAGGAAGTGGTTCTTTCTGCGGTTGACGTAGCGGCATTATTTAACCGCATCAGCGAAGCGCGCACCGTGCAGTTGGCAGAAAAAAATATCACTCTGCATGTTATGCCTACAGAGGTTAAGGTTGCTGCTGAACCTGCGTTACTGGAGCAGGCGCTGGGGAATTTACTGGATAACGCCATCGATTTTACTCCCGATCATGGCTGCATAACGCTTAGTGCTGTGGCAGATGAGGAGCAAGTTACGCTTAAGGTGCAGGATACCGGCAGTGGCATTCCTGACTACGCGCTGTCGCGCATTTTTGAACGCTTTTACTCTTTACCGCGTGCAAATGGGCAAAAAAGCAGTGGTCTTGGGCTGGCGTTTGTCAGCGAAGTTGCCCGTTTGCTCAATGGCGAAGTCACGCTGCACAACATGCCGGAAAGCGGTGTGCTGGCCTCGCTTCGGCTTCACCGTCACTTCACATAACTTCAAATTCTTCTCACATAGCCTTCATACACTGCCGTCATTGCAAAGGAGAAGACTATGTTGAAATCCCCCCTGTTCTGGAAAATGACCACTTTGTTTGGCACGGTGTTGCTGTTGTTAATTCCATTAATGTTGATTCGGCAGGTGATTGTCGAACGTGCCGATTACCGGAGCGATGTGGAAGATGCGATTCGCCAAAGCACCAGCGGACCGCAAAAACTCGTTGGGCCGCTCATCGCTATTCCTGTGACCGAGCTTTATACGGTGCAGGAAGAGGATAAAACCGTGGAGCGGAAACGAAGTTTTATCCATTTTTGGTTACCTGAGTCGTTGATGGTTGATGGCAATCAGAACGTGGAAGAACGCAAGATCGGTATTTATTCCGGCCAGGTCTGGCACAGTGATTTAACGCTGAAAGCCGATTTTGACGTTTCGCGTCTTAGCGAACTTAATGCGCCAAATATCACCTTAGGCAAGCCGTTTATCGTGATTAGCGTTGGTGATGCGCGTGGCATTGGCGTGGTGAAAGCGCCTGAACTTAACGGAACTGCGCTGAGCATTGAACCTGGCACCGGGTTAGAGCAAGGCGGGCAGGGCGTGCATATCCCTTTACCCGAAGGAGACTGGCTGAAGCAGAACCTGAAGCTGAATATGGCGCTGAATTTAAGCGGTACTGGTGATTTTTCTGTGGTGCCGACGGGACGTAATAGCGAGATGACCTTAACCAGCAACTGGCCGCACCCCAGTTTTTTAGGCGATTTTTTGCCAACGAAACGGGAGTTAAGTGCATCCGGTTTTCAGGCGCAATGGCAAAGTAGCTGGTTTGCTAATAATCTCGGTGAGCGTTTTGCTTCAGGCAATGATAGCGGCTGGGAAAATTTCCCGGCGTTTAGCGTCGCAGTCACTACGCCAGCCGATCAGTATCAATTAACGGATCGGGCGACCAAGTACGCCATTTTGCTGATCTCGCTAACTTTTATGGCCTTCTTTGTCTTTGAAACATTAACGGCAAAGCGTTTACACCCGATGCAATATTTGCTGGTAGGGCTGTCATTGGTGATGTTTTATTTGCTCTTGCTGGCGCTTTCTGAACATACCGGTTTTACCGTGGCATGGATAATCGCCAGTCTGATTGGGGCGTTAATGAACGGTATTTACTTGCAGGCAGTATTAAAAGGCTGGCGCAACAGCATGTTGTTTACTCTCGCGCTGTTGTTGCTGGATGGCGTGATGTGGGGACTGCTGAATTCTGCCGATAGCGCGCTGTTGTTGGGAACCTGTGTGCTGGTGGTGGCGCTGGCTGGCATGATGTTTGTGACACGTGATATCGACTGGTATGCATTTTCACTACCGAAAATGAAAACCAGTAAAGAAGTCACAACAGACGATGAGTTACGCATCTGGAAATAATGTTGAAAAATAAAAACGGCGCTAAAAAGCGCCGTTTTTTTGACGGTGGTAAACCGATTAATCTTCCAGATCACCGCAGAAACGATAACCTTCACCGTGAATGGTGGCGATGATTTCCGGCGTATCCGGCGTAGATTCGAAATGCTTACGAATACGACGGATTGTCACGTCTACAGTACGGTCGTGCGGCTTCAGCTCACGGCCGGTCATTTTCTTCAGCAGTTCAGCACGGGACTGAATTTTGCCTGGGTTTTCACAGAAGTGAAGCATGGCGCGGAACTCGCTGCGCGGCAGTTTGTACTGCTCGCCATCAGGGCCGATCAACGAACGGCTGTTGATGTCCAGTTCCCAACCATTGAACTTGTAGCTTTCAACGCTACGACGTTCTTCGCTGACAGTACCCAGATTCATGGTACGAGACAGCAGGTTGCGTGCACGGATAGTCAGTTCACGCGGGTTGAACGGTTTGGTGATGTAATCGTCTGCACCGATTTCGAGGCCGAGAATTTTATCGACTTCGTTGTCACGGCCAGTCAGGAACATCAACGCAACATTCGCCTGCTCGCGCAGTTCACGCGCTAACAGAAGACCGTTCTTACCCGGCAGATTGATATCCATGATCACCAGGTTGATGTCATATTCAGAGAGGATCTGATGCATTTCCGCGCCATCTGTCGCTTCGAAAACATCATAGCCTTCCGCTTCGAAAATACTTTTCAACGTGTTGCGTGTTACCAACTCGTCTTCAACGATAAGAATGTGCGGGGTCTGCATGTTTGCTACCTAAATTGCCAACTAAATCGAAACAGGAAGTACAAAAGTCCCTGACCTGCCTGATACATGCTGCAAATTAACATGATCGGCGTAACATGACTAAAGTACGTAATTGCGTTCTTGATGCACTTTCCATCAACGTCAACAACATCATTAGCTTGGTCGTGGGTACTTTCCCTCAGGACCCGACAGTGTCAAAAACGGCTGTCATCCTAACCATTTTAACAGCGACATAACAGGCTAAGACGTGCCGGACACCCAATAAAACTACGCTTCGTTGACATATATCAAGTTCAATTGTAGCACGTTAACAGCTTGATGAAATCATCGTATCTAAATGCTAGCTTTCGTCACATTATTTTAATAATCCAACTAGTTGCATCCTACAACTAATAAACGTGGTGAATCCAATTGTCGAGATTTATTTTTTATAAAATTATCCTAAGTAAACAGAAAGATATGTAGCGTTTTTTAACAATTGAACGGTTAGTACAGTCAAGAAATAGTTTAGCTTTTTTTAAGTTAAGTAAAGGGCTTTTTCTGCGATTTGCGTTAATATTTTGTAAATTCTCTCCGCGCAGTAAGTTGACATTCATCACTCTATTCGCGGTTATTTGGTCAAGAAGAGTAGCAACATGCGTTTGACGATTATTCTGGTTGCACCCGCCAGAGCAGAAAATATTGGGGCAGCAGCGCGGGCAATGAAAACGATGGGTTTTAGCGAACTGCGGATTGTCGATAGTCAGGCACACCTGGAGCCAGCCACCCGATGGGTTGCTCATGGCTCCGGTGATATTATTGATAATATTAAAGTTTTTCCGACGCTGGCTGAATCGTTACATGACGTAGATTTCACGGTCGCCACTACAGCGCGTAGTCGGGCGAAATATCATTACTACGCGACACCGGTGGAACTGGTGCCATTGTTGGAAGAAAAATCGGCGTGGATGAATCATGTGGCGCTGGTCTTTGGTCGTGAAGATTCCGGGCTGACCAACGAGGAACTGGCACTGGCTGATATTCTTACCGGCGTGCCAATGGTGGCGGATTACCCTTCGCTCAATCTGGGGCAGGCGGTGATGGTCTATTGCTATCAATTAGCAACATTAATACAACAACCGACGAAAAGTGACGCAACGGCAGACCAACATCAACTGCGCGCTTTACGCGAACGTGCCATGTCGTTGTTAACGACGTTAGCGGTGGCAGATGACACAAAACTGGTCGACTGGTTACAGCAACGTCTGGGGCTTTTAGAGCAACGGGATACCGCAATGTTGCATCGTTTGTTGCATGATATTGAAAAAAATATCACCAAATAAAAAACGCCACGTCATGTTGTTTTTAGGTTTTCATTCTGACTGCAACGGGAAATCTGTCTCTGAATGGATTAAAAAAGAGCATCTGCCAGCAGCTTATGAACTGGTTACCTGCCGTGAGTAAATTAAAATTTTATTGACTTAGGTCACTAAATACTTTAACCAATATAGGCATAGCGCACAGACAGATAAAAATTACAGAGTACACAACATCCATGAAACGCATCAGCACCACCATTACCACCACCATCACCATTACCACAGGTAACGGTGCGGGCTGACGCGTACAGGAAACACAGAAAAAAGCCCGCACCTGACAGTGCGGGCTTTTTTTTCGACCAAAGGTAACGAGGTAACAACCATGCGAGTGTTGAAGTTCGGCGGTACATCAGTGGCAAATGCGGAACGTTTTCTGCGGGTTGCCGATATTCTGGAGAGCAATGCCAGGCAGGGGCAGGTGGCTACAGTCCTCTCTGCTCCCGCCAAAATAACCAACCATCTGGTGGCGATGATTGAAAAAACGATTAGCGGCCAGGATGCTTTGCCCAATATCAGCGATGCCGAACGTATTTTTGCCGAACTTCTGACGGGACTCGCCGCCGCCCAGCCGGGATTTCCGCTGGCGCAACTGAAAACGTTCGTCGATCAAGAATTTGCCCAAATTAAACATGTTCTGCATGGTATCAGCCTGTTGGGACAGTGCCCGGACAGCATCAACGCTGCGTTGATCTGCCGTGGTGAAAAAATGTCGATCGCCATTATGGCCGGTGTACTGGAAGCGCGCGGACATAACGTTACCGTTATCGATCCGGTCGAAAAACTGCTGGCAGTCGGTCATTACCTCGAATCTACCGTCGATATTGCTGAGTCCACCCGCCGTATTGCGGCAAGCCGCATTCCGGCTGACCACATGGTGCTGATGGCAGGTTTCACCGCCGGTAATGAAAAAGGCGAACTGGTGGTGCTGGGACGTAACGGTTCCGACTACTCCGCTGCGGTACTGGCCGCCTGTTTACGTGCCGATTGTTGCGAGATCTGGACGGATGTCGACGGTGTCTATACCTGCGATCCGCGTCAGGTGCCCGATGCGAGGTTGTTAAAGTCGATGTCCTATCAGGAAGCGATGGAGCTTTCCTACTTCGGCGCTAAAGTTCTTCACCCCCGCACCATTACCCCCATCGCTCAGTTCCAGATCCCTTGCCTGATTAAAAACACCGGAAATCCACAAGCGCCAGGGACGCTCATCGGTGCCAGCCGTGATGAAGACGAATTACCGGTCAAGGGCATTTCCAATCTGAATAACATGGCAATGTTCAGCGTTTCCGGTCCAGGAATGAAAGGGATGGTCGGCATGGCGGCGCGCGTCTTTGCAGCAATGTCACGCGCCCGCATTTCAGTGGTGCTGATTACGCAATCGTCTTCCGAATACAGCATCAGTTTCTGCGTTCCACAAAGCGACTGTGTGCGAGCTGAACGGGCAATGCAGGAAGAGTTCTATCTTGAACTGAAAGAAGGTTTACTGGAGCCGCTGGCGGTGACGGAACGACTGGCCATTATCTCGGTGGTGGGCGATGGTATGCGCACGCTGCGTGGGATCTCGGCGAAATTCTTTGCCGCGCTGGCTCGTGCCAATATCAACATTGTCGCCATTGCTCAGGGTTCTTCTGAACGCTCAATCTCTGTCGTGGTAAATAACGATGACGCGACGACTGGCGTGCGCGTTACCCACCAGATGCTGTTCAATACCGATCAGGTTATCGAAGTGTTTGTGATTGGCGTCGGTGGCGTTGGCGGCGCGCTGCTGGAGCAACTGAAGCGTCAGCAAAGCTGGCTGAAGAACAAACATATTGATTTACGAGTCTGTGGCGTTGCCAACTCGAAGGCACTGCTCACCAATGTGCATGGCCTTAACCTGGAAAACTGGCAGGAAGAGCTGGCGCAGGCCAAAGAGCCGTTCAACCTTGGGCGCTTAATTCGCCTGGTGAAAGAATATCATCTGCTGAACCCGGTCATTGTTGACTGCACCTCCAGCCAGGCGGTGGCGGATCAATATGCCGACTTCCTGCGCGAAGGTTTCCACGTTGTCACGCCGAACAAAAAGGCCAACACCTCGTCGATGGATTACTACCACCAGTTGCGTTATGCGGCGGAAAAATCGCGACGTAAATTCCTCTATGACACCAACGTCGGTGCGGGATTACCGGTCATTGAGAATCTGCAAAACCTGCTCAATGCAGGTGATGAGTTGATGAAATTCTCCGGCATTCTTTCTGGTTCGCTTTCTTATATCTTCGGCAAGCTAGACGAAGGCATGAGTTTCTCTGAGGCGACCACGCTGGCGCGGGAAATGGGGTATACCGAACCGGATCCGCGTGATGATCTTTCTGGTATGGATGTGGCGCGCAAACTGTTGATTCTCGCCCGTGAAACTGGACGTGAACTGGAGCTGGCGGATATCGAGATCGAACCTGTGCTGCCCGCAGAGTTTAACGCAGAGGGTGATGTTGCAGCTTTTATGGCGAATCTGTCACAGCTCGACGATCTCTTTGCCGCGCGCGTGGCGAAGGCTCGTGATGAGGGTAAAGTTTTGCGCTATGTTGGCAATATTGATGACGATGGCGTCTGCCGCGTGAAAATTGCTGAAGTGGACGGTAACGATCCGCTGTTCAAAGTGAAAAATGGCGAAAACGCCCTGGCCTTCTATAGCCACTATTATCAGCCGCTGCCATTGGTTCTGCGCGGATACGGCGCGGGCAATGACGTTACGGCTGCCGGTGTCTTTGCCGATCTGCTACGTACCCTCTCATGGAAGTTAGGAGTCTGACATGGTTAAAGTTTATGCTCCGGCTTCCAGTGCCAATATGAGCGTCGGGTTTGATGTGCTTGGCGCGGCGGTAACGCCTGTTGATGGCGAGTTGCTTGGGGATGTGGTGACGGTTGCGGCGGCAGAGACATTCAGCCTCAACAACCTTGGACGGTTTGCCGACAAGCTACCGTCAGAACCACGAGAAAATATCGTTTATCAGTGCTGGGAGCGTTTTTGCCAGGAGTTGGGCAAGCAAATTCCAGTGGCGATGACCCTGGAAAAGAATATGCCGATCGGTTCTGGTTTAGGTTCCAGCGCCTGTTCGGTGGTCGCGGCACTGGTAGCGATGAATGAACACTGCGGCAAGCCGCTCAATGATACCCGTTTGCTGGCTTTGATGGGCGAGCTGGAAGGGCGTATCTCTGGCAGCATTCATTATGACAACGTGGCACCGTGCTTTCTTGGTGGTATGCAGTTGATGATCGAAGAAAATGGCATCATCAGTCAGCAAGTGCCGGGGTTTGATGAGTGGCTGTGGGTGCTGGCGTATCCGGGGATTAAAGTCTCGACAGCAGAAGCTCGAGCTATATTACCGGCGCAGTATCGCCGCCAGGATTGCATTGCGCACGGGCGACATCTGGCGGGCTTCATTCACGCCTGCTATTCCCGTCAGCCTGAGCTTGCCGCGAAGCTGATGAAAGATGTTATCGCTGAACCCTACCGTGAACGTTTATTGCCAGGCTTCAGGCAGTCGCGGCAGGCGGTTGCGGAAATAGGCGCGGTAGCGAGCGGTATCTCCGGCTCCGGTCCGACATTGTTCGCTCTGTGTGACAAGCCGGATACCGCCCAGCGCGTTGCCGACTGGTTGGGTAAGAACTACCTGCAAAATCAGGAAGGTTTTGTTCATATTTGCCGGCTGGATACGGCGGGCGCACGAGTACTGGAAAACTAAATGAAACTCTACAATCTGAAAGATCACAACGAGCAGGTCAGTTTTGCGCAAGCCGTAACGCAGGGGTTGGGCAAAAATCAGGGGCTGTTTTTTCCGCACGACCTGCCGGAATTTAGTCTGACCGAAATTGATGAGATGCTGAAGCTGGATTTTGTCACTCGCAGCGCGAAGATCCTCGCCGCGTTTATTGGTGATGAGATCCCGCAGGATGCACTGGAAGAGCGCGTGCGCGCGGCGTTTGCCTTCCCGGCTCCTGTCGCCAATGTTGAAAGCGATGTCGGTTGTCTGGAATTGTTCCACGGGCCAACGCTGGCATTTAAAGATTTCGGTGGTCGCTTTATGGCACAAATGCTGACCCATATTGCGGGCGATAAGCCAGTGACCATTCTGACCGCGACCTCCGGTGATACCGGAGCGGCAGTGGCTCATGCTTTCTACGGTTTACCGAATGTGAAAGTGGTTATCCTCTATCCACGAGGCAAAATCAGTCCACTGCAAGAAAAACTGTTCTGTACGCTGGGCGGCAATATTGAAACCGTTGCCATCGACGGCGATTTCGATGCCTGTCAGGCGCTGGTGAAACAGGCGTTTGATGATGAAGAACTGAAAGTGGCGCTGGGGTTAAACTCCGCTAACTCCATTAACATCAGCCGTTTGCTGGCGCAAATTTGCTACTACTTTGAAGCTGTGGCGCAGTTGCCGCAAGAAGCGCGCAACCAGCTGGTTGTCTCGGTGCCGAGCGGTAACTTCGGCGATTTGACGGCAGGCCTGCTGGCGAAATCTCTTGGCCTGCCGGTGAAGCGTTTTATTGCTGCGACCAACGTGAACGATACCGTGCCGCGTTTCCTGCACGACGGGCAGTGGTCGCCAAAAGCCACCCAGGCGACGTTATCCAACGCGATGGACGTGAGTCAGCCGAACAACTGGCCGCGCGTGGAAGAGTTGTTCCGCCGCAAAATCTGGCAACTGAAAGAGCTGGGTTATGCGGCGGTGGATGATGAAACCACGCAACAGACGATGCGTGAGTTAAAAGAGCTGGGCTATACCTCAGAACCGCACGCTGCTGTGGCTTACCGTGCGCTGCGTGACCAGTTGCATCCAGGCGAATATGGTCTGTTCCTTGGCACCGCACATCCGGCGAAGTTTAAAGAGAGTGTGGAAGCGATTCTCGGTGAATCGCTGGCGCTGCCAAAAGAGCTGGCAGAACGAGCTGAATTACCGCTGCTTTCTCATAATCTGCCCGCCGATTTTGCCGCGTTGCGCAAGCTGATGATGAATCATAAGTAGTATCCATTAATTTCCTGAAAATGGCCGGGCTTGCGTTTATGCAGTTCGGCTTTTTTATGGAGAAAACATGAGAAAAATCGACAGAAAAAAAGGAGAAATTTTCAATAAATGCGGTAACTTAGCTCTTTGAATTGTAGAGAATGACAACGGGGATTCTTTTACCGTAAGCTCCTCATATCGGCCCATAACTGGCAATGATAAAAGGAGTCACCTGTGAAAAAGATGCAACCTATCTTACTCGCACTTTCCCTGATTCTGGTCGCTACTATGGCAGCGCAGGCTGGGGAAATAATGCTAGTACCATCAGTGAAATTACAGATTGGCGATCGCGACCACCGTGGTTACTACTGGGATGGCGGTTACTGGCGTGACCGTGACTGGTGGTATCGAAATTATGAATGGCGAGACAATCGCTGGCACCCACACGGAGCGCCGCGTCATAATTGGTATAATGATCATCGAAATGATCACCGTGGAGATCATCGACACGATCACGGCGGCGATCATCGTCCGGGTCCGGACAGGCACCATCGGTAAATACAAATGCCGGATGACCTCCGGCATTTACCGCAAACTTAACGCAGTTCGTAGCGTTTAAACACCAGTTCGCCATTGCTGGAACTGGCTTCATCGAAGAAGTAACCTTCACTATTAAAACCAGTCAGTTGCTCTGGTTTGGTCAGGCGATTTTCAATAATAAAACGACTCATCAGGCCACGCGCTTTCTTAGCGTAGAAGCTAATAACCTTAAACTTACCGTTCTTCTCATCGAGGAACACCGGCTTGATAATCTCAGCATTCAGTTTCTTCGGTTTCACTGATTTAAAATACTCATCTGACGCCAGATTAATCACTACCTGATCGCCTTGCGCTTCGAGCGCCTCGTTCAGCTTGTTTGTGATCACATCACCCCAGAATTGGTACAGATCTTTACCCCTGGCGTTCTCAAGACGAATACCCATCTCCAGACGATATGGCTGCATTAAATCAAGTGGGCGCAGTACGCCATACAAACCGGAAAGCATACGCAGGTGCTGCTGGGCAAAAGCGAAATCTTCTTCACTGAAGGTTTCGGCCTGCAAACCTGTGTAGACATCGCCTTTGAACGCCAGAATCGCCTGTCGGGAATTCTCCGGGGTGAAATCTGGCTGCCAGTCTTGAAAGCGAGCGGCGTTGATACCCGCCAGTTTGTCACTGATGCGCATCAGCGTGCTAATCTGCGGGGGCGTCAGCTTCCGCGCTTCGTGAATAAGCTGCTGAGAGTTGTCTAACAGCTCCGGCAACGTATAGCGCGTGGTAGCCAACGGGCTTTGATAATCAAGCGTTTTCGCAGGTGAAATCAGAATCAGCATATCCAGTCCTTGCAGGAAATTTACAGCGACTGTAGCAAAAAAAGCGGATGAATTGATCGATAGTTGTGATTAGTCCCGCGAAACATCATCCCACGTATCAGGCGCGAGTTGCTGGTCGATATCCGGGTAGCGCAGCGGATCAAACTCCGGGCGCACACCAAGTTTACGCTGGCGAAGATAATCACTGGCAATGGTATGCACTACCGGAGAGAGCAGCAAAATAGCGGTCAGATTAGTGATCGCCATACACGCCATAATAATATCAGCCAGTTGCCACATCATGGGCAGGCTAAGTAGTGTGCCACCAATCACGGTGGTAAAGATGCAGATACGCAGGCACCAGATCGCTTTGGGGCTGTTCAGGCGTAAAAAGAAAAGGTTATTTTCTGCATAAATGTAATTGGCAACGATGGAGCTGAAGGCAAACAGAATTACCACGATTGTGACAAACTCTGCTCCCCAGGAACCCATTAGTGCTCGCATCGCTTTCTGGAGAAGTTGTATACCCTCCAGCGGCATATAGGTTGTACCGTTTCCGGCCAGTAATATCAGCATGGCGCTCGCCGTGCAGATGACCAGGGTGTCGATGAAAATGCCGATCATCTGGACAATGCCTTGCGCAGCCGGATGCGGCGGCCAGGATGCCGCTGCCGCTGCTGCGTTTGGTGTCGAACCCATTCCCGCCTCATTAGAAAACATACTGCGCTGAAAGCCGTTTGTAACCGCCTGACTCAGGGTGTAGCCCGCCGCGCCGCCTGCCGCTTCCTGCCAGCCAAAGGCGCTTTCAAAAATAGACCAAATGACGTGAGGAAGTTGCTCGATATTCATCGCACAAATGGCCAGACTGGTGAGTACCCAGATTAATGCCATCGCAGGGACAAACCATTGCATCAGTCGGGCTACGCCATGAATACCGTGGGTTATCGCCAACAGAGTAAAGACGGCGAGAATGATGCCAGTTACTAATGGTGGAACATCAAACGCAAAATTCATCGCGCGGGCAACGGCGTTTGCCTGAACACCGCTGAAAATCAATCCGTATGCAATGAGCAAAAAGATAGCGAATAGCACGCCCATCCAGCGCATCCCCAATCCACGTGCCATATACCATGCTGGACCACCGCGAAACTGCCCATTAGCGTCACGTTCTTTATAAAGCTGGGCAAGGGAACATTCTGCAAAAGAGGTCGCCATGCCGATAAACGCGGCAATCCACATCCAGAAGATAGCACCGGGTCCACCGGCAGTAATGGCCAACGCAACACCTGCGAGGTTACCGCTGCCGACGCGCGCGGCAAGACTAGTGCACAGTGACTGAAAAGAGGTTAAGCCACCCGGTTGGGGATGAACGCTATTTTTGAGACTTTTGCCAAACTGGCGAATGTAGCGAAACTGAACGAATCCGGTGCGAAAAGTGAACCAGCAACCTGCACCGAAGAGCAGGTAGATCATCACTGATCCCCATAGTACATTGTTAATAAAAGAGAAAAAATCAGGCATTCGTATCCCTCTTGTCGCCGGCACGCGGTTACATTCCTGTGTAAACGTTACCAATTGATTAAGAATTATATACGATGTGCATTGGTAGATAACGCCTGTGTAGCATACTCGAGTTTTTGTTTAAAAATGGCGAGCGATATCAACGCAGTGTCAGAAAACGTAAACAGTCTCGCCTGGCTATAACCCTTTCGTCTGCGGTTGCGCTGTCGTTGCGTCGTGATATCATCAGGGCAGACCGGTTACATCCCCCTAACAAGCTGTTTAAAGAGAAATACTATCATGACGGACAAATTGACCTCCCTTCGTCAGTACACCACTGTAGTGGCCGACACTGGGGACATCGCGGCAATGAAGCTGTATCAACCGCAGGATGCCACAACCAACCCTTCTCTCATTCTTAACGCAGCGCAGATTCCGGAATACCGTAAGTTGATTGATGATGCTGTCGCCTGGGCGAAACAGCAGAGTAACGATCGCGCGCAGCAGATCGTGGACGCGACCGACAAACTGGCAGTAAATATTGGTCTGGAAATCCTTAAACTGGTTCCGGGTCGTATCTCCACTGAAGTTGATGCGCGTCTTTCTTATGACACTGAAGCGTCAATTGCGAAAGCAAAACGCCTGATCAAACTCTACAACGATGCGGGTATTAGCAACGATCGTATTCTGATCAAACTGGCGTCTACCTGGCAGGGTATCCGTGCTGCTGAACAGCTGGAAAAAGAAGGCATCAACTGTAACCTGACTCTGCTGTTCTCCTTCGCTCAGGCGCGTGCTTGTGCGGAAGCGGGCGTGTTCCTGATCTCTCCGTTCGTTGGTCGTATTCTGGATTGGTACAAAGCGAATACCGATAAGAAAGAGTACGCTCCGGCAGAAGATCCGGGCGTGGTTTCTGTATCTGAAATCTACCAGTACTACAAAGAGCACGGTTATGAAACCGTGGTTATGGGCGCAAGCTTCCGTAACATCGGCGAAATTCTGGAACTGGCAGGCTGCGACCGTCTGACCATCGCACCGGCACTGCTGAAAGAGCTGGCTGAGAGCGAAGGGGCTATCGAACGTAAACTGTCTTACACCGGTGAAGTGAAAGCGCGTCCGGCGCGTATCACCGAGTCTGAGTTCCTGTGGCAGCACAACCAGGATCCAATGGCAGTAGATAAACTGGCGGAAGGTATCCGTAAGTTTGCTGTTGACCAGGAAAAACTGGAAAAAATGATCGGCGATCTGCTGTAATCATTCTTAGCGTGACCGGGAAGTCGGTCACGCTACCTCTTCTGAAGCCTGTCTGTCACTCCCTTCGCAGTGTATCATTCTGTTTAACGAGGCTGTTTAAACGGAAAAATCTTGATGAATACTTTACGTATTGGCTTAGTTTCCATCTCTGATCGCGCATCCAGCGGCGTTTATCAGGATAAAGGTATCCCTGCACTGGAAGAATGGCTGACATCGGCGCTAACCACGCCGTTTGAACTGGAAACCCGCTTAATCCCCGATGAGCAGGCGATCATCGAGCAAACGTTGTGTGAGCTGGTGGATGAAATGAGTTGCCATCTGGTACTCACTACGGGAGGGACTGGGCCGGCGCGCCGTGACGTGACGCCTGATGCGACGCTGGCAGTAGCTGACCGCGAGATGCCGGGCTTTGGTGAACAGATGCGCCAGATTAGCCTGCATTTTGTACCAACCGCGATCCTTTCGCGTCAGGTGGGTGTGATTCGCAAACAGGCACTGATCCTTAACTTACCCGGTCAGCCGAAGTCCATCAAAGAGACGCTGGAAGGTGTGAAGGATGCTGAGGGTAACGTCGTGGTGCACGGTATTTTTGCCAGCGTACCGTACTGCATTCAGTTGCTGGAAGGGCCATACGTTGAAACGGCACCGGAAGTGGTAGCGGCATTCAGACCAAAGAGTGCAAGACGCGAAGTTAACGAATAAAAAAATCCCCCCGAGCGGGGGGATCTCAAACAATCAGTGGGATTCACCAATTGGCAGAACGGTGCGGCCAAACTGCTCGTTCAGCACTTCACCCATCGCCAGATAGATTGCGCTGGCACCGCAGATCAAACCAATCCAGCCGGCAAAGTGGATGATCGCAGCATTACCGGCAATGTTACCGATCGCCAGCAGGGCAAACAGCACGGTCAGGCTGAAGAAAACGAATTGCAGAACGCGTGCGCCTTTCAGCGTGCCGAAGAACATAAACAGCGTAAACACGCCCCACAGACCCAGGTAGACACCAAGGAACTGCGCATTTGGCGCATCGGTCAGACCCAGTTTCGGCATCAGCAGAATCGCAACCAGCGTCAGCCAGAAAGAACCGTAAGAGGTGAATGCGGTTAAACCGAAAGTGTTGCCTTTTTTGTACTCCAGCAGACCAGCAAAAATTTGCGCGATGCCGCCGTAGAAGATGCCCATGGCAAGAATAATACCGTCCAGAGCGAAATAACCCACGTTGTGCAGGTTAAGCAGAATGGTGGTCATGCCGAAGCCCATCAGGCCCAGCGGTGCCGGATTAGCCAACTTAGTGTTGCCCATAATTCCTCAAAAATCATCATCGAATGAATGGTGAAATAATTTCCCTGAATAACTGTAGTGTTTTCAGGGCGCGGCATAATAATCAGCCAATGGGGCAGTGTCTATGATCTTTTGAGGGGAAAATGAAAATTTTCCCCTGTGTCAGGTATCAGGGCTGAGTGACGCTAATCATTCGTCGCAGACAGGCGATTTGTAACACCGCTGGAATTGTCACCCGAAAGGCAGTGCCGCTAACGGCTTTAACCCCATTTAATGCTGCACCCACCGGCCCTCCCAGACCCGCGCCGCGTAGCAGACCATGCCCAAGCACGCTCATCGCAGCGTGGGTACGCAAAATGCGGGTCAGCTGGCTGGAAAGCAGATGCGACACGCCTTTGGCCAGTTGCTTGTCTTTCATCAATAACGGCAGCAGCTCTTCCAGTTCGTTAACCTTCGTGTTGACGGTCTGCAAAAACTCCTTTTTATGCGTCTCGTCCATTTTCTTCCAGGTGTTGCGCAGAAAATGTTCGAGTAACTGTTGCTCAATTTCAAAGGTAGACATCTCTTTATCGGCTTTCAGTTTCAGCCGTTTGGAGACGTCGAGTAAAATAGCGCGATACCGTTTGCCGTGTCCGCGCAGTTTGTTAGCGATGCTATCGCCGCCGAGGTGATGCTGCCAACTTACTGATTTAGTGTATGATGGTGTTTTTGAGGTGCTCCAGTGGCTTCTGTTTCTATCA
>NZ_SZVK01000024.1:0-56154 GCF_005280595.1 Escherichia sp. MR
CTGATAGAAACAGAAGCCACTGGAGCACCTCAAAAACACCATCATACACTAAATCAGTAAGTTGGCAGCATCACCATCTCAGGAAACTATTCATGCGTACCACATCAATTGCGAAAGTTGCAGCTTTATGCGGCTTGTTGGCTCTGTCCGGCTGTGCCTCTAAAATCACCCAGCCGGATAAATACTCTGGCTTTTTAAAGAATTACTCTGATCTTCAAGAAACAACATCGGCAACAGGTAAACCCGTTTTACGCTGGGTTTCCCCTGATTTCGACCAAAGTAAATATGACAGTATTGTCTGGAATCCAATCACTTATTATCCGGTGCCGAAACCTTCTACTCAGGTAGGGCAGAAAGTATTGGATAGAATTTTGAGTTATACCAATACCGAAATGAAAGAAGCGATTGCGCAGCGCAAACCACTGGTTACCACTGCTGGCCCGCGTAGTCTGATTTTCCGTGGTGCCATTACCGGTGTTGATACCAGCAAAGAAGGGCTGCAATTCTATGAAGTGGTTCCTGTTGCATTAGTGGTAGCGGGAACACAAATGGCAACCGGTCACCGTACCATGGATACCCGCCTGTACTTTGAAGGTGAACTGATTGATGCGGCTACCAATAAACCTGTTATCAAAGTCGTTCGTCAGGGCGAAGGTAAAGACCTGAATAACGAAAGTACGCCAATGGCTTTCGAAAATATTAAGCAAGTTATTGATGACATGGCGACCGATGCCACCATGTTTGACGTTAACAAAAAGTAATGCCAGTTGCGCCATCGTAAGATGGCGCTTCTTATTATCGGTTTCTGTCAGCAATTAAATTCAACACCACGTAACAGACGCCGCCGGCAATTAATCCCCAAAACGCCGAACCAATCCCAACCAATGTCAGCCCGCTCGCTGTTACCAGAAATGCCACCACAGCAGCGTCGCGCTCACGCTCATTATGTAGCGCCTGATACAAACTACCGCCAATGGTGCTTAACAGCGCCAGACCAGCCAGCATCTGGATCCAGCTAACCGGTAGGGCTGCCATCATTCCGGTAATGGCGCTACCAAACAGACCCGCAAGCAAATAAAAGACGCCCGCAACGGCGGCAGCCAACCAACGCCTATCTTTGTCCGGATGCGCTTCCGGGCTTTGGCAAATAGCGGCAGTAATTGCCGCAATACCGACGGAATAAACCCCGAAAGGGGAAAAAATCAGCGCCAGCAAGCCAGTGAATACAATCAGTGGCGAAACCGGAGCCGAATACCCGGCCGCTTTCATTGCCGCAATACCCGGTGCGTTTTGCGATGCCATCGTCACCAGAAAAAGGGGGAGTGCAACGCTCAAACTGTGAGCAAACGAAAATTCAGGGGTAATATAAATGGGGAGAACGGGTTTAAAGACAACATCCGTTGTGACAACGTCACCTTGCGCGATAACGATCACGATCCCAATAATCATCGCGGCAATTACCGCATAGCGCGGTGCAACGGCCTTGGTTGCCAGCCATACCAGCAACATACTGCCACACAACGTAAACTGACCATCCAGACTGGCAAACGCCTGTAAACCAAAGCGTAATAAAATCCCGGCAAGCATTGCCGCCGCAAGCGAGTGCGGAATAATGCGCATCAGACGAGCAAAGAGTCCCGTTATGCCGCAGAGGACAATTAATGCGTTGGTGACTATAAAAACGCCGATGGCTTCGTTAAGTGTTAGCCCCTGTAAACCAGTGACCAACAGCGCCGCGCCAGGCGTTGACCATGCGGTGAGAACAGGCACGCGATACCATAATGTCAGCGCCAGCGTACTGACTCCCATTGCCAGTCCCAGCGCCGTCATCCAGCCGGAGATTTGTGCAGTGGTTGCTCCGGCGACAATCGCCGCTTGCCAGATTATTGCTGCTGAACTGGCGTAGCCAATCAATACCGCCAGAAACCCCGCCAGTAGCGTGGGGGGAGGAATAGAAAACAGACGCATAGTCACCTCGTGCGTTATAGCGTACAGGCACCGTAGCATCTGTCCGTTATAACGCACAAGTGATAAACTCCTGTTTTGCCGGAGGAGTCGCATGGAAAATCTCGCTCGCTTTTTATCCACTACGCTTAAACATCTTCGTCAGCAGCGAGGCTGGAGTCTTTCGCGACTGGCAGACGCCACGGGCGTTTCTAAAGCCATGTTAGGGCAGATTGAGCGCAATGAGTCCAGCCCGACGGTCGCGACACTCTGGAAAATTGCCACCGGGATGAACGTGCCATTTTCGACATTTATTTCGCCGCCGCAGACCATTACGCCATCAGTTTATGATCCACAACAGCAGGCAATGGTGATCACTTCGCTGTTTCCTTATGATCCGCAACTCTGCTTTGAACACTTCTCGATTCAGATGGCACCCGGTGCAATAAGCGAATCGACGCCGCACGAAAAAGGGGTAATTGAGCATGTTGTCGTCATTGATGGACAGCTTGATCTGTGCGTTGATGGTGAATGGCGTAGTCTTAATTGTGGAGAAGGTGTTCGTTTTGCTGCCGACGTCAGGCATGTCTATCGTAATTGTGGGGAGCAAACCGTACATTTTCATTCCCTCATCCATTACCCGCGTAGTTAAGCGGGAAAACTATTTCGCAACGTCGCGCTTGTGGCTAAAATAGCCGCCATTTTTCAGCTACTGGATAAGAAAGTGACCGTATCTTCTCATCGTCTTGAACTGTTAAGCCCGGCACGCGATGCCGCCATTGCCCGCGAAGCTATTTTGCACGGTGCCGATGCTGTTTATATCGGCGGACCTGGTTTTGGTGCCCGTCATAATGCCAGTAATAGCCTGAAAGATATTGCCGAGCTGGTGCCATTTGCCCATCGTTATGGTGCAAAAATTTTCGTCACGCTTAACACCATTTTGCATGACGATGAACTGGAACCGGCGCAGCGACTGATTACCGACCTCTACCAGACCGGCGTCGATGCGCTGATCGTTCAGGATATGGGGATTCTGGAACTTGATATTCCGCCGATTGAACTGCACGCCAGTACGCAGTGTGATATTCGCACTGTAGAGAAAGCGAAGTTTCTTTCGGACGTCGGTTTTACGCAGATTGTGCTGGCGCGAGAGCTGAATCTTGAGCAGATCCGTGCGATTCATCAGGCCACGGACGCGACCATTGAGTTCTTTATTCATGGTGCACTGTGCGTGGCATATTCCGGTCAGTGCTACATTTCCCATGCGCAAACAGGGCGTAGCGCCAACCGTGGCGATTGCTCGCAGGCGTGCCGTTTGCCATATACATTGAAAGACGATCAGGGGCGGGTGGTTTCCTATGAAAAACACCTGCTGTCGATGAAAGATAACGATCAGACTGCCAACCTGGGCGCTTTGATTGATGCAGGCGTGCGTTCCTTCAAGATTGAAGGGCGTTACAAAGATATGAGCTACGTGAAGAATATCACCGCCCATTATCGCCAGATGCTGGATGCCATTATTGAAGAACGTAGCGATTTGGCGCGAGCTTCATCCGGTTGTACTGAGCACTTCTTCGTACCGTCGACGGAAAAAACCTTCCATCGTGGCAGCACCGACTACTTTGTTAACGCGCGTAAAGGCGATATTGGCGCATTCGATTCACCGAAATTTATCGGCCTGCCGGTGGGTGAAGTATTGAAAGTGGCGAAAGATCATCTTGATGTTAAGGTTACCGAACCGCTGGCTAACGGCGATGGACTGAACGTAATGATTAAGCGTGAAGTCGTCGGCTTTCGTGCCAACACGGTAGAGAAAACTGGGGAAAATCAGTACCGCGTCTGGCCAAATGAGATGCCAGTGGAGCTGCACAAAATTCGCCCGCACCATCCGCTTAATCGCAACCTCGACCATAACTGGCAGCAGGCGTTGACCAAAACCTCCAGCGAACGTCGGGTGGCGGTAGACATTGAACTGGGCGGCTGGCAGGAACAACTGATTCTGACTCTGACCAGCGAAGAGGGCGTCAGTATCACTCATACGCTGGACGGGCAGTTCGACGAAGCGAATAACGCCGAAAAAGCACTCCTCAATCTGAAAGAGGGATTGTCGAAGCTTGGGCAAACCATCTATTACGCCCGCGATGTGCAAATTAATTTGCCGGGGGCGCTGTTTGTGCCAAACAGTCTGTTAAATCAGTTCCGCCGTGAGGCTGCTGAAATGCTGGATGCTGCGCGTCTTGCCAGTTATCAGCGCGGTAGTCGTAAACCGGTTTCTGACCCAGCGCCAGTTTATCCGCAAACGCATTTGAGTTTCCTCGCGAACGTATACAACCAGAAAGCTCGTGAATTTTATCATCGCTATGGTGTGCAACTGATTGATGCTGCCTATGAAGCGCATGAAGAGAAGGGCGAAGTGCCGGTAATGATCACCAAGCATTGTCTGCGCTTTGCCTTCAATCTGTGCCCGAAACAGGCGAAAGGCAATATCAAAAGCTGGAAAGCAACGCCAATGCAACTGGTTAACGGCGATGAAGTGTTAACGCTAAAGTTTGATTGCCGGCCGTGTGAGATGCACGTCATTGGCAAAATCAAAAATCACATTCTGAAAATGCCGTTACCGGGGAGTGTTGGCGCCTCCGTAAGCCCGGATGAACTGATGAAAACATTGCCGAAGCGAAAAGGGTAAAACGCAAATTTTCAGACCTGTTAACAACTTATTGAATTTGCAGATATTACAGGCCGGGTAAGGCGTTCATACCGTATCCGGCAACAACCGACTCAACGCTGTCCCGCTTCTGGTTTGCGTGACTTTTGCCAGTAAAAATGCTCGCGCAAACCTTCTGCCGATTCTTCCGCAACGGCGCGCAATTCATCACTGTCCGCTTCATGACGCAGTTGATGATCCACATTTTTTACCCACAAAAATTCATGTCCTTTGTGTCCTGCCATCAACTGTCCAGAGAACAGCGCACACGTTAATAAGACAACCGCTAACGCCTTCGTAAACATCCCGACACCTTTTTCTTACCTTTTGCCGCTATGATGCCGATAGTTTCTTGAGGTTATTATTCAGTTTTGCAAATTAGCGCAAAGAAATTCTGGAATCAGCCTTCCTTATTTGGCATCGCATTCTGCCGTTGCGGCGATTAAGTGCTATTTTCGAGCAAATTACACACGGAGGTAAACATTAATGTTTACTTTGTTGATATACTCAGCGGCAGGGAGGCGATGTGAAACAAAGCGAGTTCAGACGTTGGCTCGACTCTCAGGGCGTCGATGTAGCGAATGGCAGCAACCATTTAAAACTCAGGTTTCACGGGAGGCGCAGTGTCATGCCGCGTCACCCAAGTGAAGAGATTAAAGAAAGCAATTCTGAAACAACTCGGTTTGAGTTAATCGCCAATTAAAAGGTTAATGACATGCGAGAGACAGTCGAAATTATGCGTTATCCCGTCACTCTTACACCCGCGCCGGAAGGCGGTTATATGGTTTCTTTTGTGGATATCCCTGAAGCGTTGACCCAGGGCGAAACTGTCGCTGAAGCGATGGAGGCAGCAAAAGATGCCTTAATCACCGCATTTGATTTTATTTTGAAGACAACGAGCTTATCCCGTTACCTTCGCCATTAAATAGTCACGATCACTTTATTGAAGTGCCTTTGAGCGTTGCCTCTAAAGTATTGCTGTTAAATGCTTTTTTGCAGTCAGACATTACTCAGCAAGAGCTGGCGAAGCGAATTGGTAAACCTAAGCAGGAGATCACCCGCTTGTTTGATTTGCACCACGCGACAAAAATCGACGCTGTCCAGCTTGCGGCTAAGGCGCTTGGCAAAGAGTTATCGCTGGTGATGGTTTAATTACAGTTAACGAAAAGTTGTCATTTTTAACAACTGATATAGACTGCCGGATCATCTGCACATAAAAACGATCCGATAATGAAAAAATACCAGCAACTGGCAGAACAATTACGCGAGCAGATTGCGTCGGGCATCTGGCAACCCGGCGATCGTTTGCCTTCGTTGCGTGAACAGGTGGCGCTTTCTGGTATGAGCTTTATGACCGTCAGCCATGCCTACCAGTTACTCGAAAGTCAGGGGCATATTATCGCGCGACCGCAGTCGGGTTATTACGTTGCACCACAGGCATTAAAAATGCCGAAAGCCCCAGTCGTTCCAGTCACACGTGATGAAACAGTCGATATCAATACTTATATTTTTGACATGTTGCAGGCCAGCCGCGATCCTTCAGTGGTGCCGTTTGCATCTGCTTTTCCCGATCCGCGCTTGTTTCCGCTTCAACAACTCAATCGTTCCCTGGCCCAGGTAAGCAAAACCGCAACGGCGATGAGCGTGATTGAAAACTTACCTCCAGGGAATGCTGAGCTTCGTCAGGCTATTGCTCGTCGCTATGCCTTACAGGGCATCACAATTTCGCCCGATGAAATCGTCATCACCGCCGGGGCGTTAGAGGCATTAAACCTCAGTTTGCAAGCGGTAACCGAGCCGGGTGATTGGGTGATTGTCGAGAATCCTTGTTTCTACGGCGCGTTGCAGGCGCTGGAGCGGTTACGGCTGAAGGCGTTATCGGTAGCGACGGATGTTAACGAAGGGATCGACCTTCAGGCGCTTGAACTGGCGTTACAAGAGTATCCGGTGAAAGCGTGCTGGTTAATGACCAACAGCCAGAACCCGCTCGGTTTTACCTTAACGCCACAGAAAAAAGCGCGGCTGGTAGAACTCCTTAGTCAGTACAACGTGATGCTGATTGAAGATGACGTCTACAGCGAACTTTACTTCGGACGGGAAAAACCGCTGCCCGCAAAAGCGTGGGATCGCCACGATGGCGTGCTGCATTGTTCATCATTCTCCAAATGCCTGGTGCCAGGTTTTCGCATCGGTTGGGTCGCCGCAGGAAAACATGCGCGTAAAATCCAACGTTTGCAGTTGATGAGTACACTTTCCACCAGTTCACCGATGCAGCTTGCCCTGGTGGATTACCTTTCTACACGCCGCTACGATGCGCATCTGCGTCGTCTACGTCGTCAGCTTGCGGAACGAAAACAACGCGCCTGGCAGGCGCTGCTGCGTTACCTGCCTGCGGAGGTGAAAATACACCATAACGACAGTGGTTATTTTCTCTGGCTGGAACTTCCCGAACCGTTAGATGCAGGTGAATTAAGTCTGACGGCACTGGCGCATCACATTAGTATTGCGCCGGGTAAAATGTTTTCTACTGGGGAACGCTGGTCGCGTTTTTTCCGTTTTAATACCGCGTGGCAATGGGGAGAGCGCGAAGAACAGGCAGTAAAAGAATTAGGCAAACTTATTCAAGAACATCTGAAGTAACTTTCAATTTAATTCCTCTCAGGTTGGGTAATATGAATTTCGAATAGAAGCCATATTTCGTAACCCTTTGTCTATACTCCAGAAGATAGCTTCACAGACGGCATAATGCGCGTTAGCTCACAACCTGATTAAATTTTCTCAGGGGTGAAGGTGTGCCTGCAAGCCGCCGTCTATGGTTAAACAAGGAGATATTTTTACGGCACGGCGGCTGAACAATTAATTACGACAGGAGTAAGACCTTATGAGCAAGACATTTGCCCGCAGCAGCCTGTGTGCGCTCACCATGACTATAATGACCGCTCACGCCGCCGAACCGCCTACCAATTTAGATAAACCGGAAGGGCGACTGGATATTATTGCCTGGCCGGGATACATCGAACGCGGACAAACTGATAAACAATACGACTGGGTAACGCAATTCGAAAAAGAGACAGGTTGCGCGGTAAATGTGAAAACCGCCGCGACTTCCGATGAAATGGTCAGTCTGATGACCAAAGGGGGTTACGATCTGGTCACGGCGTCCGGCGATGCCTCGCTGCGTTTGATTATGGGTAAACGCGTGCAGCCGATTAATACCGCGCTAATTCCTAACTGGAAAACACTCGATCCGCGTGTAGTAAAAGGCGACTGGTTTAACGTTGGCGGTAAAGTATATGGTACGCCGTATCAGTGGGGGCCTAACCTGTTGATGTACAACGCCAAAACCTTCCCGACACCGCCGGATAGCTGGCAAGTGGTTTTTGTTGAGCAGAATCTGCCGGACGGCAAGAGTAATAAAGGTCGGGTACAGGCCTATGATGGCCCCATTTATATTGCCGATGCCGCGTTGTTCGTCAAAGCTACGCAGCCGCAGTTGGGCATCAGCGATCCGTACCAACTTACCGAAGAACAGTACCAGGCGGTGCTGAAAGTGCTGCGCGATCAACATAGTTTGATCCATCGCTACTGGCATGACACCACCGTGCAAATGAGCGATTTCAAAAACGAGGGTGTGGTTGCTTCCAGCGCCTGGCCGTATCAGGCCAACGCGTTGAAAGCCGAAGGCCAACCGATCGCCACCGTATTCCCAAAAGAGGGCGTTACCGGCTGGGCCGACACCACCATGTTGCATAACGAAGCGAAACATCCGGTTTGCGCTTACAAATGGATGAACTGGTCATTAACGCCAAAAGTGCAGGGCGATGTGGCTGCCTGGTTTGGCTCGTTGCCGGTCGTGCCGGAAGGATGTAAAGCCAGTCCGTTATTAGGCGAAAAAGGCTGTGAGACCAACGGTTTTAACTATTTCGATAAAATTGCTTTCTGGAAAACGCCTATAGCAGAAGGGGGCAAGTTTGTTCCCTACAGTCGCTGGACGCAGGATTACATTGCCATTATGGGCGGTCGCTAACTTCGCTGAGGTGTTTTATGACGTACGCAGTGGAGTTTGACAACGTCTCGCGGTTGTACGGTGACGTGCGCGCGGTAGATGGCGTCAGTATTGCGATAAAAGATGGTGAGTTCTTTTCAATGCTGGGGCCGTCCGGCTCCGGCAAAACCACCTGCCTGCGCCTGATTGCCGGATTTGAACAACTTTCCGGCGGGGCGATCGCTATCTTTGGTAAACCCGCCAGCAATCTGCCACCGTGGGAGCGGGATGTTAATACCGTTTTCCAGGACTATGCGCTGTTTCCCCATATGTCGATTCTCGATAACGTGGCCTACGGGTTAATGGTCAAAGGTGTGGAGAAAAAAAAGCGTTACATCATGGCGCAAGAGGCGCTGGAAAAAGTGGCGCTGGGTTTTGTTCAGCAACGTAAGCCGTCACAACTTTCTGGTGGTCAGCGCCAGCGGGTTGCTATCGCCAGAGCATTAGTAAATGAACCACGCGTATTATTGCTGGATGAACCACTCGGCGCACTGGATCTCAAGTTGCGTGAGCAGATGCAACTTGAGCTGAAAAAGCTGCACCAATCTCTCGGCATCACGTTTATCTTCGTCACCCACGATCAGGGGGAAGCATTATCAATGTCCGACCGTGTGGCGGTGTTCAACAACGGTCGCATTGAGCAGGTCGATTCACCACGTGATCTCTACATGCGCCCGCGCACGCCGTTTGTTGCCGGATTTGTCGGTACATCCAACGTTTTTGATGCGCTGATGGCAGAGAAACTTTGCGGAATGATGGGTAGCTTCGCATTGCGCCCGGAACATATTCGCCTCAATACACCTGGCGAAGTGCAGGCTAATGGCACGATCCAGGCGGTGCAGTATCAGGGCGCGGCGACCCGTTTTGAACTGACACTGAGCGGCGGTGAAAAACTGCTGGTAAGTCAGGCAAATATGACGGGGGAAGAACTCCCCGCTACGCTTACTCCAGGACAACAGGTGATGGTTTCCTGGGCGCGCGATGTGATGGTGCCGCTGGTTGAGGAGAGGTGAATGGCGATGAACGTATTGCAATCACCTTCACGTCCAGGTCTGGGCAAGGTGTCAGGTTTCTTCTGGCGGAATCCGGGGCTGGGGCTGTTTTTGCTGCTGCTTGGCCCGTTGATGTGGTTTGGCATCGTCTATTTCGGTTCGCTGCTGACGCTGTTATGGCAGGGCTTTTATACTTTTGATGATTTCACCATGTCGGTAACACCGGAACTGACACTGGCGAATATCCGCGCGCTGTTTAATCCGGCCAATTATGACATCATTCTGCGCACGTTAACCATGGCAGTTGCTGTGACCATCGCCAGTGCTTTTTTGGCCTTTCCGATGGCGTGGTATATGGCGCGCTACACCAGCGGTAAGATGAAAGCGTTTTTTTACATTGCGGTAATGTTGCCGATGTGGGCGAGCTATATCGTCAAAGCCTATGCCTGGACGTTATTGCTGGCGAAAGATGGCGTGGCGCAGTGGTTTTTACAGCATTTGGGGTTGGAACCGTTATTAACTGCGTTTCTCACGCTACCGGCGGTGGGTGGTAATACACTGTCAACTTCCGGACTGGGACGCTTTCTGGTGTTTCTCTACATCTGGCTGCCGTTCATGATTCTGCCGGTGCAGGCGGCGCTGGAGCGTTTGCCCTCGTCACTTTTGCAAGCCTCAGCGGATTTAGGCGCACGTCCACGGCAAACCTTCCGTTATGTGGTGTTACCGCTGGCGATCCCTGGCATTGCAGCCGGCTCTATTTTTACCTTCTCGCTAACGCTGGGCGATTTTATTGTCCCGCAGCTGGTTGGCCCGCCGGGGTATTTTATCGGCAACATGGTTTACTCGCAGCAAGGCGCGATTGGCAATATGCCGATGGCAGCAGCGTTCACCCTGGTGCCGATTGTTTTGATCGCACTGTATCTGGCGTTCGTGAAACGTCTGGGAGCGTTCGATGCACTCTGAGCGCGCACCGTTTTTCCTCAAACTGGCGGCCTGGGGCGGCGTGGTTTTCCTCCATTTTCCCATCCTGATTATCGCGGCCTATGCTTTTAACACTGAAGATGCGGCGTTTAGTTTTCCACCGCAAGGTCTGACGCTGCACTGGTTTAGCGTGGCAGCACAGCGTAGTGACATTCTTGATTCCGTGACACTGTCACTTAAAGTGGCGGCGCTGGCGACATTAATTGCGCTGGTATTAGGGACGCTGGCCGCCGCCGCGCTGTGGAGACGAGACTTTTTCGGCAAAAACGCCATTTCGCTGTTATTGCTGCTGCCCATTGCGCTGCCGGGCATTGTCACTGGTCTGGCGTTATTAACCGCCTTTAAAACCATCAATCTGGAGCCGGGATTTTTCACCATCGTGGTCGGTCATGCGACTTTTTGTGTAGTTGTGGTGTTTAACAATGTCATCGCCCGTTTTCGCCGCACCTCGTGGAGTCTGGTTGAGGCGTCAATGGATCTTGGGGCCAATGGCTGGCAAACCTTCCGCTACGTTGTGTTGCCGAATCTTAGTTCGGCGTTACTGGCAGGAGGAATGCTGGCGTTTGCCTTGTCGTTCGATGAAATCATCGTTACGACTTTTACGGCAGGTCATGAACGAACGTTACCGTTGTGGTTGCTCAATCAGCTTGGGCGACCGCGTGATGTACCGGTAACCAACGTGGTGGCACTGCTGGTTATGTTGGTAACAACCTTGCCGATCCTGGGGGCCTGGTGGCTAACCCGCGAAGGCGACAATGGTCAATAACCACTGATACAGGAATATGCTATGCAACATAAGTTACTGATTAACGGAGAACTGGTTAGCGGCGAAGGGGAAAAACAGCCTGTCTATAATCCTGCAACGGGGGAAGTATTACTGGAGATTGCCGAGGCATCCGCAGAGCAGGTCGATGCTGCTGTGCGCGCGGCAGATGCAGCATTTGCCGAATGGGGGCAAACCACGCCGAAAGTGCGTGCGGAATGCCTGCTGAAACTGGCTGATGTTATCGAAGAAAATGGTCAGGTTTTTGCCGAACTGGAGTCCCGTAACTGTGGCAAACCGCTGCATAGTGCGTTCAATGATGAAATTCCGGCGATTGTCGATGTTTTTCGCTTTTTCGCCGGAGCGGCGCGCTGTCTGAATGGTCTGGCGGCTGGCGAATATCTTGAAGGTCATACTTCGATGATCCGCCGCGATCCGTTGGGGGTTGTGGCTTCTATCGCGCCGTGGAATTACCCGCTGATGATGGCAGCGTGGAAACTGGCTCCGGCGCTGGCGGCAGGGAACTGCGTGGTGCTTAAACCATCAGAAATCACCCCGCTAACAGCGTTGAAGCTGGCAGAACTGGCGAAAGATATCTTCCCGGCAGGCGTGATTAACGTGTTGTTTGGCAGAGGCAAAACGGTGGGTGATCCGCTGACCGGACATCCAAAAGTGCGCATGGTGTCGCTGACGGGGTCTATCGCCACTGGTGAGCACATCATCAGTCATACGGCACCGTCCATCAAGCGCACTCATATGGAACTTGGCGGTAAAGCGCCAGTGATTGTCTTTAATGATGCTGACGTTGAAGCGGTTGTCGAAGGTGTCCGTACATTTGGCTATTACAATGCCGGGCAAGATTGTACTGCTGCCTGCCGTATCTACGCGCAAAAAGGCATTTACGACGTGCTGGTAGAAAAACTCGGTGCCGCAGTGGCAACGTTGAAATCAGGCGCGCCGGATGATGAATCCACAGAGCTTGGCCCGTTAAGTTCACTGGCGCATCTCGAACGCGTCAGCCGGGCGGTGGAAGAGGCGAAGGCGACGGGACACATTAAGGTGATCACCGGCGGTGAAAAGCGGCAGGGTAATGGTTATTATTATGCGCCTACACTGCTGGCTGGTGCGTTACAAGAAGATGCTATCGTCCAAAGAGAGGTATTTGGGCCGGTAGTCAGCGTGACGGTCTTCGACAACGAAGAGCAAGTAGTTAACTGGGCGAATGACAGCCAGTATGGCTTAGCTTCTTCAGTATGGACGAAAGATGTGGGTAGAGCGCACCGCGTCAGCGCACGTCTGCAATATGGCTGCACCTGGGTTAATACCCATTTCGTGCTGGTGAGTGAAATGCCGCACGGCGGGCAGAAACTTTCAGGTTATGGCAAAGATATGTCACTTTATGGGCTGGAAGATTACACCGTAGTACGCCACGTAATGGTTAAACATTAAGGATAATGTTGTAAATCTGGAGAGTGTGAGAAGATCTAACGCACTGTCAGAGAGTTGATTTTTCTCTGACAGTGCGTACTGCGTGCAATTTTGCTACATCAGATAAACCATCCAAATCTCATAGAGATAAGAGTAAACAACCCAACAGCAGCAAAGAGATTTATCAGCACTACAGTTCTACTGGAAACGTTCATTTTTGCCACCTTTTGTCATAGCCCTTATGTGTATAGTACGGGTTAAGAAAATCCGCAATCATACTTATTCTGAAGATGGACAAGAACATGCGGTAGGTTATTGAATTTATCTCAAATGGACTGAAAACTTGATACACATCAAGAAATGACGCATATTTGCGCGCGTTTTATTCATCTGGCTGGACGCCCATACATGTCTCTTTATCAATATATGCTTGTTTTTTATGCTGCCATGGCAGCAATCGCCTTTCTCATTACCTGGTTTCTTTCCCACGATAAGAAGAGCATTCGCTTTCTGAGCGCCTTTCTGGTGGGGATTACATGGCCAATGAGTTTTCCGGTGGCGCTACTGTTTTCACTATTTTAAATCTTACACGCTGGCTTGACGGCACAACGCAGACTTATATCATTTGAGTGAATCGATAAATTTCACAAGTGGCTGAGGAGAAAGTATGTCGCATCTGGATGAAGTCATCGCGCGCGTGGATGCCGCGATTGAGGAGAGCGTCATTGCCCATATGAACGAGTTGTTAATCGCCCTGAGTGATGACGCAGAGTTAAGCCGGGAAGATCGCTACACACAGCAGCAGCGTTTGCGTACCGCAATCGCTCATCACGGACGCAAGCATAAAGAAGATATGGAGGCGCGCCACGAACAATTAACCAAAGGCGGCACCATCCTCTGATTAAAACGTGCGTCTGGCCACCAGCCAGGCGCCAACTACCAACAAAACTGCCCCGCAAATTGGGCCAATCAGCGCCCGAAGTGGTACGCCATGACTGCGGAAAATATCCAGCACCAGACCACCAATAAGTTGACTGGCGACCAGTACCGCAATGGTCGTTGCCGCGCCAACATTCTGATATCCTCTGATACTGGCGAAAACAAAAAACGATCCCAACAAACCAGGGATTAGAGTCCACCAGCGCACGCTGGACACCAGTTCGCCAAAGCCTGCTGTTCCTTGCTTAAACCATAAAATAGATACGAACAGCACAATCCCCACCAGTGAGTTCAGCAGCATGGCGATGAGAATGGTGGAGGATGTCTGGGTGATGCGTACCATCAATGTGTTTTGCACCACAAGACCAATCCCGGCAGCGATCAAAAAGGCAAGGGTAAGCGACTGATTCATCCAAGTGAGTCCGGTTCGCTGCGATCGTCAAGCTGCAATTGCATAAAGGTGAGATCCAACCAGCGACCAAATTTAGTACCAACTTGGGGCATTTGCGCCGTGACGATAAATCCCAGTGACTGGTGCAGATGCAACGACGCTTGATTTTGTGATTCTATGCCGGCAACCATCACATGCTTACCGCAGTTCCGCGCTTCATCAATCAACGCGCGTAACAATTTTCGCCCAAGACCTTTGCCCTGATGATCCGGATGGACATAAACCGAATGTTCCACGGTATGGCGAAAACCGTCGAAACTACGCCAGTCACCAAACGAGGCATATCCTGTAACTACGCCATCTTCTTCGCTCACCAGCACCGGATAACCCGATAAAGTTCGTGCTTCAAACCAAGCAATGCGGTTATCTGTATCCACAGTCTGGTCGTTCCAGATAGCTGCCGTATGCAGTACAGCGTGGTTATAAATTTCCGCAATTGCAGCACAATCGGCTTTGCGGGCAGAACGGATGGACATCTTAAGCCTCGATAAAATAATGATGATGACGTTATCAATACTATCGAAAACAGCCCGAAGCAACGGATTCCTCGATGAAATTATTGCGTGTCGCAGTAGTGATGTGACGGCTGCAAACTAAACCAATCCAGTGAGCCTGCTACTATTGATGGATTCATGCCAAAAGCACAGGAGAGCATTATGGGTCAACAAAAGCAACGTAATCGCCGTTGGGTTCTGGCGTCGCGTCCACACGGCGCGCCGGTTCCGGAGAATTTCCGTCTTGAAGAAGATGATGTCGCCACGCCGGGTGAAGGACAGGTGTTACTGCGCACGGTCTACCTGTCGCTCGATCCGTATATGCGCGGGCGCATGAGCGATGAGCCATCTTATTCACCACCGGTTGATATTGGTGGCGTGATGGTCGGCGGCACGGTGAGTCGGGTGGTGGAATCTAATCATCCGGATTACCAGCCTGACGACTGGGTGCTGGGTTACAGCGGTTGGCAGGATTACGACATATCCAGTGGCGATGATCTGGTGAAACTTGGCGATCATCCGGAAAATCCTTCGTGGTCACTGGGTGTGCTGGGGATGCCAGGCTTTACGGCTTATATGGGGCTGCTGGATATCGGTCAACCTAAAGAGGGTGAAACGCTAGTGGTTGCTGCAGCAACGGGGCCGGTCGGTGCGACAGTGGGGCAAATCGGCAAACTAAAAGGTTGCCGCGTGGTGGGTGTTGCCGGTGGCGCGGAAAAATGTCGCCATGCCACAGACGTTCTCGGTTTTGATGTTTGCCTTGATCATCATGCAGATGATTTTGCCGAACAACTCGTGAACGCGTGTCCGAAAGGCGTTGATATCTATTATGAAAACGTTGGTGGTAAGGTGTTTGATGCGGTGCTGCCTTTACTCAATACATCCGCGCGTATTCCCGTTTGCGGTTTAGTGAGCGGCTATAACGCCACCGACCTGCCTTCCGGGCCGGATCGTTTACCGCTACTTATGGCTACGGTGCTGAAAAAACGTATTCGCCTGCAAGGGTTTATTATTAGCCAGGATTATGGTCATCGCATCCATGAGTTCCAGCAAGAGATGGGGCAATGGGTGAAGGTGGGGAAAATTCACTATCGTGAACAAATTACCGATGGTTTAGAGAACGCCCCGCAGACATTCATTGGTCTGCTGAATGGTAAAAACTTCGGCAAAGTCGTGATCCGTGTTGCGGATGATGATTAACATTTCAGGTGGCGGCATTCTTGCCGCCACTAATGAATATTATTCAAATCGCCATGCGAGATTTACGCCTACACCATAATTCCGCCCAGGCGCAGGCTCGTAATATCGACCATTCGATTCATTAACAATCACCGAGCCGACATATTCTTTATCGAATAAATTATCGACACGACCAAATAAATCTATTGTCATATTGCGATAATTATATTTGTAACCGGTGAACAAACCGACGAGAGTGTAAGAGGGCGCTTTTGCCGTATTTTCGTCATCCGCCATGATATCGCCCATATAACGTGCTTCTGTGCCTGCATACCAGCCTTCTTCTGGTACATAACCTAATGACGCAAAGCCCATATTGCGGGCGATCCCGGGCATTCGGTTACCATTACAGTCCTGAGCGTTACAAACATTGCTGCGATAAGTTGCGTCAAGCCGCGTCCACGACGCTTTCACACGGAAATCTCCGGCAAAACGCTGATCCCAGGCCAGTTCAGCCCCCTGACGGCGCGTCTTCCCGGCATTTTTATACGTGGTACGCCCGCCGCTACTGCTATCAACAACGATTTCATCATCGGTATCAGTCTGGAATAACGCAGCGGTAAACAAGCCATCGCCGATACGCGTTTTACTGCCGATTTCGATTGTGTCGTTGGTGGACGGTTTTAAACCAAAGTTCATGCCACTTTGCCCGTCAGCACGGTAAGAAAGCTCGTTAATGGTTGGCGTTTCAAAACCGCGCCCGGCTGCCAGATAGACGTTCCAGGCATCGGTTATGGCGTATTTCAACGATCCCGCAGGAAGCCATTTGTGATAACTGGCATCACCGCTGTCATCACCGTTACCCGGGGTAACGTAATGATCGTCAGAGTCAAACCACACGGAGCTGTAGCGCACACCAGCATCCAACGATAGTTTGTCAGTTAGTTGCCACTGGGTTTGTAAATAGGGATCGACGTTCCACATCAGATTGCGCTCGTCGCGGCGCAGATCACCTTTTTGCCCGTACTCCGGCACGCCGTTATTAAGTCGGAAGTTATTGTAACCCTTGCGGTTTTCGCTCATGTTTTCATAGTTCAGGCCAGTAGTGAAAGTGACCGGAACTCCCAGCTCGCCACGATGTGTCCAGCGGCTGTCTATACCCTGGTAATGACGTTGCAGAGTAATTACGCCGCCCGCATGAGATGGGGTAAGTTGGGGGGCCATCGGAATCGATTGATACTGGGTCGTTTCCCGTTCACCTGCGTACATCATCACGCTCATATCATCCCGCGAACTCAGGCTGCGCTCATAACGCAACCCTGCCTGAGTTTGCTTGATGGTTTTTCGCGTGTCGTACTGTTCTGCACGAGGCGCTTGTTGCGGATTCGCTTTCCATTCTGCTTCGGTCAACCCACCAGGGTCATCGGCTTTGATATCCACACTGTTGAAAATCAGGTTTAACTTACTGGCGTCATCAATGTGTACGCCCAGTCTGGCATTGGCTAAATTTTTCTGTGCGCCGCTATGGTCACGATAGCCGTGAGTTGTAAAACGCGTGGTCGAAACGGTGTAATCAACATCGCCAGGTTGGGTGCCGTCGCCCATTGCGCCCGTCGCTTTCAGTCCATAGCGCCAGCTACCATAACTGCCATAGTAACTGCTGGCCTCAATAGTTGGCGGCTGTTCGCCGATTTGGGTAGTGACGTTCATTACGCCGCCGGACGCATTGCCATACAGGGCAGAGAAGGGGCCTCGCAGCACTTCCACATTTTGCACACTGCTTAAATCGATATTGGATGTTTGCCCTTGTCCGTCGGGCATGGTAGCGGGAATACCATCAACATACAGGCGAATACCGCGAATACCGTAAGTGGAACGGGAGCCAAATCCGCGAATAGACAGTTGTAGATCCTGCGCATAGTTCTGCCGGTTTTGTACCTGCAAACCAGGCACACTGGTCAGTGATTCAGACAAATTGATGCGCGGCGTTGCCAGACGCATCTCCTCGCCATCGACCACGCTTACCGCAGCGGGTGTGTCCAGTTCAGAAACTACCTGCGGCGCGGCGCTAACAATCATGGTTTGTTCATTAGCGGCAAAAGTGGAAGGAGAAAGGAGAATCAGTGCGGGTAAAACGGTCTGTCGGACGGAAAAAATCTTCATGAAAAAAGCCAGGTTAAGAATGGGAAAACGCTTCAATGGTAATAAATTTGTAAATTTATGGAAAACGAAACGGCACAATACGTTAATCAATTGAGAAAATTGTAGTCGTAACAACAAGAAATGCTCCACATTTGAGAAAATAATGATTACCATTCCCATTTATAACAAGGGCGTAACGAAGATTATGCTCAACGAAGCATTGTGAAGCTGCTATAAATCGGTTCATCAAAGGGAGTCGTCATGCATTTACGTCATCTGTTTTCATCGCGCCTGCGTGGTTCATTACTGTTAGGTTCATTGCTTGTTGCTTCATCATTCAGTACGCAGGCCGCAGAAGAAATGCTGCGTAAAGCGGTAGGTAAAGGTGCCTACGAAATGGCTTATAGCCAGCAAGAAAACGCGCTGTGGCTCGCCACTTCGCAAAGCCGCAAACTGGACAAAGGCGGTGTGGTTTATCGTCTCGATCCGGTGACTCTGGAAGTCACTCAGGCGATCCATAACGATCTCAAGCCGTTTGGTGCCACTATCAACAACGCGACGCAAACGCTGTGGTTTGGTAACACAGTAAACAGTGCGGTCACGGCAATTGATGCCAAAACGGGCGAAGTGAAAGGGCGTCTGGTGCTGGACGATCGCAAACGTACAGAAGAGGTGCGTCCGCTGCAGCCACGTGAGCTGGTTGCTGACGATGCCACGAACACTGTTTACATCAGCGGTATTGGGAAAGAGAGTGTGATTTGGGTGGTTGATGGCGAGAATATCAAACTGAAAACCGCCATCCAGAACACCGGTAAAATGAGCACCGGCCTGGCGCTGGATAGCAAAGGCAAACGTCTCTATACCACTAACGCCGATGGTGAACTGATTACCATTGACACTGCCGACAACAAAATCCTGAGCCGTAAAAAGCTGCTGGATGATGGCAAAGAGCATTTCTTTATCAACATCAGTCTCGATACTGCCAACCAGCGAGCGTTTATCACTGACTCCAAAGCGGCAGAAGTGCTGGTGGTCGATACCCGTAACGGCAATATTCTGGCGAAGGTAGCAGCACCGGAATCCCTGGCTGTGTTGTTTAACCCGGCGCGTAATGAAGCCTATGTGACGCATCGGCAGGCGGGTAAAGTCAGTGTGATTGACGCGAAAAACTACAAAGTGGTGAAAACGTTCGACACGCCGACCCATCCTAACAGCCTGGCGCTTTCTGCCGATGGCAAAACGCTGTATGTCAGCGTGAAGCAAAAATCGACTAAACAGCAAGAAGCCACTCAGCCGGACGATGTGATTCGTATTGCGCTGTAATAGATATGGCGAGGGTGAAAATGGAGTGACTTGCCTGACTTTTATCACGCCGCATCCGGCACCTTCGTCAGTAATTTGAATTTGCCCGGCACGTAGCCGGGCAATTTTGCAATTAACTCGCCGTTTCAGGCTTAAACACAATTTCCTGTTGTTCTTCATCTTCCTTGACGACTGGCGCAGTGCTGTGAATTTCAGCAACGCGTTTGCGCACACCAAACCAGCCTATAACCAGCAGAATACCGATAATCGGCAGCGCCGCGATGGTATAAGTCCCGTTCGGGTAATCGAACGCCATCAGCACAAGAACACTCAGTAAAAACAGTAATGTCAGCCAGGAAGTGAAGGGCGCGCCAGGCAGTTTAAAACTGACATCTGCCGCTTTACCTTCTTTGATGGCTTTACGCAGGCGCATCTGACAAACAATGATAAACGCCCACGAGGCGATAATTCCCAATGACGCGAAGTTCAGGACAATCTCAAATACGCGCGACGGCACCAGATAATTGAGGAATACGCCAACGACATACACAACCAGCGTCGCCAGAATCCCGGCATACGGCACATGCTGGCGACTCATTTTCGCCATAAAACCCGGCGCAGATCCGCCCATCGCCATCGAGCGCAGAATACGCCCGGTGCAGTACAGACCAGAGTTCAGGCTGGAGAGGGCCGCGGTCAATACCACAATATTCATGATGCTGCCAATGTACGGCACACCGAGTTTAGAGAAGAAGGTCACAAAGGGACTTTGACCGGCCTGATAGGCACTCCACGGCAATAACATAACTAGCAACACCACGGAACCGACATAAAACAGGCCAATACGCCAAATCACGCTGTTAATTGCTTTTGGCACCATAGTCTGCGGATCTTTACATTCTCCGGCGGCAGTTCCGACCATTTCGATGGAGGCAAAAGCAAATACCACGCCCTGAATTAACACCAGCGCAGGCAGCAAACCGTGGGGGAAGAAGCCGCCATTATCGGTAATTAAATGAAAGCCAGTGGTGTTGCCATCCAGCGGCTGACCGCTACCGAGGAACACTGTACCCACGACCAAAAAGGTCACAATGGCGAGCACTTTAATCAGCGCAAACCAGAACTCCATCTCTGCGAACCATTTCACACCAATCATATTCATGGTGCCAACGATGGTCAGCGCAGCGAGTGCAAATACCCATTGCGGCACGCCGCCAAACGCGCCCCAGTAATGCATATACAGTGCGACGGCGGTGATATCGACAATCCCGGTCATCGCCCAGTTGATGAAATACATCCAGCCGGCAACATAAGCGGCTTTCTCTCCCAAAAATTCACGCGCATAAGAGACAAAACTACCACTGGAAGGGCGATGTAATACCAACTCACCCAACGCACGCAAAATAAAAAACGAAAACAGGCCGCAGATTAAATAGACCAGTGCCAGTGCCGGGCCGGCCATTTGCAGTCGGGCACCCGCGCCTAAAAACAAACCAGTCCCAATCGCGCCGCCAATGGCGATCATCTGCACCTGGCGATTACCCATCGCTTTGTGATAACCCTCTTCATGGGCATTAAGCCAGCGGCGTTTCGCGGCGTGTTGATCTGAAGTGTCGGTGTCGTGTTTACTCATTGCTCTCCCTGATTGCTTCGTTGAAAAAGTCTTATAAGCCGCCATGAACAATGTTTATTCATCCTGGCGATGACAGTTATTACCATTATTCTTTATGGGTATAAAACTATCGGCGCAGCATCCTACCTGTTATCGATAAACGATGCAAAATATCCCCTTGCAAGTTGAGTGGGGATTAAAAGGATTGCTGAAAAAATGACAAATCTTAGTCCTGGCCGCCCTGTTTACTGACCTACACTTAAGCTTTAACGCTGTGTGGGGGAAATATGATTAAGGTGTATGGGGTTCCACCATGAGTGAACTGATGCTGACTTTGGCTGATATTCCCTATAAGTTTGTTGATGTCAGCGGAATAGAGTTATTTAGCCCACCGATTTCGCCCATTTTCTTTCGCCCGATATAACGCGGCATCGGCATCAGCAACTATTTGTTCAGCCGTTTTTGCAGGAGCAGAACAGGCAATCCCCTGACTAACCGTAACAAATGCACTAACAGCAGATGCCTGATGCGGGATAGCCGCCAGTTTAAGTTCTTGCTTAACTCTGGCTGCTATCGCTTCGGCTTCCTGCAAGCCCGCATTGAAAAGAATAATGGCAAACTCTTCACCGCCATAGCGCGTAACTACATCTTCGGGCTGGCGAATTGCACGTTGCAGTGCGTTGGCAACTTGTATCAGACAACGATCGCCAGCAGGGTGCCCATAAGTGTCGTTGTAGCGTTTAAAAAAATCGACATCCAGCATAATTAAAACGAACGACGTCTTTTGTTCGACGGCATCGCGTAAAATACTATCCAACGCTCGTCGGTTTGCCACTCCAGTTAAGGGATCGCGATGAGCTAATGCATCGAGGCGATGAATCAACTGGTTGTTGTACTTATTTTGTTGCCATGCTTCTTCAAACCAACGCAACAAAATAAAACGTCCGCCATAGAGAGCCAGTGAAAAAATGCTCCAGATAACAGCGAAATGAATATTCACATACTGATTGAGCACAAGACTGGCTAACGGGATGCTAAACCATAATGGAATGACAAATGCGAGGAGTGATGGGGTGTGGAAATATAGCGCAACAACGGCACTAAGCATTAGTAATACGCACAGTGGATATGCAAAAGGCAGCGTCCAGTGTGCAATAAAATAAAAACAACACCATGACCATAGTAGGCTTAGAATAACCAATAACTGCTGAATATACTGTACTTTGTTGCGTGGGCTAACTAATAAAAGACCACTGATTAGCAGAATACCTAATGATGAAATATCAATCGTATGTACAAGATTTTTCTCATTAAACCATGGAGTCGTGCCTTCATTAAACAATACCCCTCGAAGCAAAACCAACGATGAAAAACTGATGTTAATCAACGCAAACCACGGCAGGCTAATCGCCATACCGCGAATAACCATATCCTGGCGGTTTTTCCATGAATAATGAGGGTGTTTTCTTTTGTCAGAATACATGTTTGTTTATAACCCAAAAAGGGCAGGGAACCTGCCCGACTTACACGAAAATTATGGCGTTACAATATTGAACCAGAATTCAAAGTTGTCCATATAACCTAACAGTTCGTTGAGTTTTTCCTCATTTCCAGTGATTTTTACTTCGCCTTTATCCGTGGCTTCTTTTAATGTCTCTTCCTTCAGGATGATTTTATTCAGGACATCGCGGGAGAGGGTGATAGTCGCATCGGCGTCAGAGGCTTGCGTATCAGCCGTGTGATTGAGCACACCGTTTTCCAGTTCCACTTTATAAGTGCCGCCATCTTCACCGAAATCAAAATTCAATACTGCTTTAGCGTCTGCCGCTTTCTCGCCATTTATATGCACAGCAAGATAATCAAAGAACATTTCCGGCGTCATGGCACGAACGGTGTCAGGACTGGCTGTATTTGGCGTAGGCAGTTTTTGCACACCATTGCGTAATTCCTGTGCGCCAGTGAGATAAAAATTACGCCACGGCCCGGATTCGGCCTGGTAGCCTAACTGTTCAAGCGCATCGGCTTCCAGATTCCTTGCAGCCTGGTTGTTTGGATCGGCAAACACCACCTTACTGACAACCTGGGCAACCCAGCGGAAATTTCCCTGGTCATAATCCTGTTTGGCTTTTTGTAAAATGGCATCAGCACCGCCCATATACTCCACGAATTTTTTAGCGGCTTCTTCTGGTGGCAGTTCATCAAGAGTCGCGGGGTTACCATCAAACCAGCCAAGATAAAGCACATAAGTTGCTTTCACATCATGGCTCACTGAACCGTAATAACCGCGATTCGCCCAGGTGTTAGCAAGTGAAGAGGGCAATTTGAAGTTTGCGGCAATTTCATCACGAGTCAGCCCCTGATTCGCCATGCGTAGCGTTTGATCGTTGATATAACGGTACAAATCGCGTTGGCTTTTTAGCAGTTTGACAACGTTATCGTTACCCCAGGTTGGCCAGTGATGCTGGGCAAGAATAATCTCCGCTTTATCGCCCCACAGATTGAGGGCTTCGTTGATGTATTTAGACCACGGGAGAGGTTGACGAATTTTGGCACCACGCAGCGAATAGGTGTTGTGGAGGGTGTGCGTGACATCTTCTGCGGTTTCGATCAGTTTCTTTTCTTCAATAAACCACAGCATTTCGGAAGGTGCTTCGGAACCGGGCGCCATCAAAAAATCATAGGTCAGCCCGTCGATAGTCTCTTTTTGTCCGGTTTTGGTGATGTAGTTGGTAGGGGCAATCAATGTAACCGTTCCGGCTGAGGTCGTTGTTCCCAGCCCAGCGCCGACCTGACCTTTAGCATCAGGTTTCAACAAATTACCGTACATATAACTGGCTCGACGGCTCATTACATTGCCAGCCATAATATTTTCTGAAACAGCTTCTTCTAAAAATCCGGCTGGCGCATAAATTTTTGTTTTTCCTGACTTAACGTCAGCTTCATCAACCACACCGCGAACGCCGCCGTAGTGATCGACATGACTGTGCGTGTAGATAACCGCCACCACTGGTTTTTGACCGCGATTTTTATAATAAAGATCCATGCCAACTTTAGCTGTTTCTGCTGAAACCAGTGGATCAACAACGGTAATACCTTCTTTACCTTCAATGATGGTCATATTTGATAAATCGAGATTGCGAATCTGATAGACGCCTTCAGTCACTTCAAATAAGCCGCTGATATTTATCAGTTGCGCCTGACGCCATAAACTTGGATTGACAGTATCAGGTGCTTTATCGCCTTCTTTGATAAAAGAATATTGCTGTGGGTTCCAGATTACATTCCCTTGTTCACCCTTAATCACTTCCTGAGGTAAAGGAGCAATAAAACCTTTATGAGCATCAGCAAAATCGCTGTTATCGGAAAACGGCAATTGACTATAAAGTGCGTTATTCGCTTGTTGGGTGGCAGCGGAGGCCTCTTTGGGCGCTTCTGCTGCGATGAGAGGAAGTGAACTTGTTGTGAATAATCCCATGACTAGCAGACTTTTAGCAATATGGTTAAGCTGCATCGCAAGTGTCTCCAGAAAGACTTTATAAAAGAAAGGATATTACGATTGAAAATTATGATTGAGGGCAAGAATAACTATAATTGGCATTAATAAATCAGCAAGCTGGATGTCGTGAATTTTCTTAATATGATAATAAATAAAGAATAGATTCTGTATGTTACAGGACGGGTGCTTATTGGCGCGGAAGCTAATAGTATATGTATGTTATTAAAGTGACGGCGTATATATCGCACATCATTTCGCATCAAATAACACATGACGTTTTCGGCTTGTGCTAAATTTGCTGGCAGTCTTTAAAAAGGAGCACAACAATGCCGCACATAGACATTAAATGTTTTCCCCGTGAACTGGATGAACAACAAAAAACGGCACTGGCGGCGGAGATTACCGACGTCATTATTCGCCATCTGAACAGTAAAGAAAGTTCGATAAGCATTGCCCTACACCAGATACAACCGGAATCGTGGTAAGCTGTCTGGGACGCTGAAATCGCACCCCAAATGGAGACTTTGATAAAGAAACCCGGTTACAGCATGTAATTGCTTAACCAGCCGTAACACGCTTGCCGCTGGTAACAAAGGTGCCAGCGCCTAAATGATGTAGCGTATTGAGTTTATCGTCATCAAATTGCCAGCGGCCTTCGACAAAAACACGAGCGTCTGCCGCTGCTGATACCACTTCGCCAAACAGCGTGTCGTATTTTTCTTGCGCAGAAGTCGCGGGAAGCAAGCGGCACTCCATCCATGCCAGACATTTCTTTTCGACCACCGGCAAGCCAAGCACCGGACCTTTCACAACCGGAATGCCATAACAGTTAAACTTATCTTCATCACGCCCAGAAATGCTGCCCACTGCCCACGTCCAGTTTGTTGCTGCGACGCCTGGGATCACAATGCCAAACATGCCACTACGTTCAATCAACTCCCGTGACCATGTCGATTTATCGACCACAATTGCCACGCGTGGTGGTTCGAACTCCACGGGCATCGACCAGGCCGCAGCCATAATGTTACGTCGCTGGGATTGCTCATCGAAACTGGTGATCAGGACGGTAGGGCCGTGGTTTAACAGACGGCTGGCATGATGCAACTCAACGGGAATAAATTGGCTCACGGTATCGCCTCGCTAAGAAAGTGGTTTTAAAAGCGTAGCTCGTAACGCAATAAGTAACGAAATTAACGGGATTGGCGATTTGCGAACGTGATGCTTGTCCGCGATCGCACAAAATAGCCGGTGTGGCGTCCATTCCAGGTTATAAATTGAGAAAACCACTAAGGGAAACGCCTGATGACGCCCATTCTGAATCACTATTTTGCCCGTATTCGCTGGACGGGTGCTGCTGCGGTCAATATCGATACGCTACGAGCATTACACCTGAAACACAATTGCACTATTCCATTTGAAAATCTCGACGTTTTGCTGCCGAGAGAAATCCAGCTTGATGATCAATCGCTTGAAGAGAAGCTGGTGACTGCGCGACGTGGCGGTTACTGTTTTGAGCAGAATGGTGTGTTTGAGCGAGTGTTACGTGAGCTGGGATTTAACGTTCGCAGTTTGTTAGGTCGCGTGGTGTTATCTAACCCACCATCGTTGCCGCCGCGCACGCACCGTCTGTTGTTAGTAGAACTGGAGGGTGAACAATGGATTGCCGACGTCGGTTTTGGTGGTCAGACGCTGACCGCGCCAATCCGTTTAGTGCCGGATATCGCGCAAACCACGCCACACGGAGAGTATCGGTTGTTGCAGGAGGGTGATAACTGGGTTTTACAGTTTAATCATCATCAGCACTGGCAGTCGATGTACCGTTTTGATCTCTGCGAGCAGCAACAAAGTGATTATGTGATGGGCAATTTCTGGTCGGCGCACTGGCCGCAGTCGCATTTTCGCCATCATCTGTTGATGTGCCGCCATTTGCCGGACGGTGGCAAGCTGACGCTGACCAATTTCCATTTCACCCATTATGAAAATGGGCACGCGGTGGATCAGCGGAATCTACCGGATGTGGCGTCGTTATATGCCGTGATGCAGGAACAATTTGGGCTGGGCGTGGATGATGCGAAACATGGGTTTACCGTGGATGAACTGGCACTGGTGATGGCAGCGTTCGACACACATCCGGAGGCGGGGAAATAGTATGTGCCGGATGCGGCGTAAACGCCTTATCCGGCCTAAATTAGCCAACAGATTCACGCTTGTAGGTCTGATAAGCGAAGCGCATCAGGCAATTGGGACCGGCAACGGTTTCAGAGATCAATGGCCCATTCGGCATGAAACAAAATCACCGCTGTGCCAGAAATGGTGACTTTCTCCGGTTGGTTGTCCCGAATAGTCACCGTCACATCAATCACGCCGTCACGCCCCAGAGCTCGTCCCTGATGGCCTTTAACACGCAACACGTTGCCATCGTGGGGCAATACGTTGTGATGCACTAACCATGCGCCCATTGGGCCATTGGCATTGCCGGTCACCGGATCTTCCACAATACCAATCGCAGGCGAGAACATGCGACCATCGGTTTCATTTTTGCCTGGGCGGATCTGGAAGGGGAAGAAACCATTGCAGCCAATCTGTTTACTGATAGCGGTCAGCGCAGCAAGGTCAGGCGAAAGGGCGTCGATATCCACTTCCGGTTTCAGCGGAATCATCACTTTTGAGTGTCCTGTGGTTGCCACCTGAATTGGCAAGCCTGGCAAAATATCGTCTTCAGTGAGATGGAGCGCGTTGATAATTGCCGCGCGAGCTTCACCTTCCAGCGGCGGTTCAAAGCCCGGCGTGCCTTGCTCCAGAGAAATACGATAATCACCGTTTTGTTTTTCGATAGTGACACGGTGCTTTCCCGCCAACGATGTTTGCCAGACGGTGCAATTTCCCAAACCCAATACCTTTGAACGTACATAGTGCGCTGCTACCGTCGCGTGACCGCAAATTGGCACTTCAACCGTTGGCGTAAAGTAGCGAATGTGTACATCGCTGTCGTCACTGCGCAGCAGAAAAGCCGTTTCCGAATGGCCTAACTCGCGGGCGATAAGTTGCATTTGCGCTTCGCTAAGATTATCGGCAGGGAATACAACACCGGCAGAATTGCCGCGAAACGGTTGAGAGGTAAAAGCATCGACGTGGTAAATCTGCGGTTTCATTACTGTTCTCCTGTGGCTGGAGAACTATCATAGCCTGCAATCGGCCGGAGAGCGAAAGGCTATCCGGCCGGCATGAGAATTATCGCCGTGAGCGCACAATCTGATACCTGCGGGTAAAGTACTCAAACGGTGCGCTCCATACATGCACCAGTCGGGTGAACGGGAAGAGCAGGAAGATGGTCATTCCCAACACCAGATGAACGCGGAAGATATAAGCTACGCCATCAAGATGCGTCGATGCGCCGCCCTGGAAAGTGACGATGCTTTGCGCCCATCCCACCAGCTTCATCATTTCACTGCCGTCCGGATGTTGTGCTGAAAAGGGAATGGTGGTTAACCCAAGAATGCACTGAATTAACAAAATGGCGAGGATCAGGATATCCGCACCAGAAGACGTCGCCCTGATACGCGGATTTGTTAAACGACGCACCAGCAGCCCCGCACCGCCAATCAGCGTCAACACCCCGCAAATACCGCCGAGGATCATCGCCATCTGCTGTTTTACCGCCACCGGAAGGAACCACGCGTACATCCAGTGCGGCGTTAACATGCCGAACAGATGACCGAAGAAGATCCCCAGAATACCGATATGGAACAAGTTCGACCACAGCACCATTCCGCGTTTATCCAACATCTGGCTTGAGGAGGCACGCCAGGTGTACTGCCCGTAATCGTAGCGCAACCAGCTTCCGAGGATAAAAACCGTGCCACACAAGTACGGGTAGATATCGTAAAAAAAGACGTTCAGATACTGAATCATTTCCCACCTCCCGCACTGATGTCCACATACTGCGGTGCGACATCCTGACTAAAGCGTCGCTGATATTGATTAAGCGGCGAGCTGTCACACGCCGTGGCGTTATCTTCAATAAACTTCACCTGTTCCTCTTCCCACACCGCATCCAGTGCCTGACGGGTGTCGTCGCGCTCCTCGCTGCGTATCTGTTTTGTGACACTGTCACTTGAGAGTGTGCTTCCCGCCAGATGCAGCAGGGCGTCAAACAACGGATACCACGGCGCCTCACGTTGTTTTAAGCGCCCGCCGAGCAGGGCGAGGATTGGCGCAACGTTGAGCAAACCTTCTTTAGCCTGGTTGTCGGGTAGCACACTTAAATACTCCAGATACAAAGGCAGATAATCAGGCAACTCGCGACAATTTAGTTGCAGGCCGACTTTTTCATACTCCGCCAGCAGATCCACCATTGCCTGACCGCGATCGCGTGACTCGGCATGAACATGTTCAAATAGCAGCAGCGAGGTGGTACGTCCACGGTCAAACACTTCACACCATTCAGCCTGTTTATCCAACAGCGGCGCATTAAGCAGGTCGCAGGTGAAATCGGTGAGCATCGGCGCGTCGTGGCGAATCAGCGCCAGCGCGTCGTCTTTGTTCTCCCATAGCAGCTCGTCCGGGTACTCCATCAACAGGCCAATCACTTTGAGGATTTGCATTATTCCCCCTCCGCTTTATTGCGTACTTCGGTAATGTCGATAGCATCGATCCGGCTACTGTTGAACAGGTTGAATTTAGTATCAGAGCCGTGGCAACCGTCGCCAAAAGTAAAGCCGCAGCCGTTGCGTTCACCGAAGGCGTCGCCCGCCATTTCCCGATGACTGGTCGGAATGACAAACCGATCTTCATAGTTGGCGATAGCGAGATAGCGATACATATCTTCCACCTGGGCGACGCTCAGCCCGACTTCGTCGATCGCGCGGGTATCAGTTACACCTTCTACGGTTTGCGAACGCATATAGTGGCGCATTGCCATCATCCTTTTCAGCGCCCGCAGTACAGGGCCGGTATCGCCCGCACTCAACATATTGGCGAGGTATTGCACCGGAATACGCAGGCTTTCGATGGCGGGAAGTACGCCTTCGCTTTTGGGCAGTCCGCCCGCGTCGGCGTAAGACTGAATCGGCGACAGCGGCGGCACGTACCAGACCATCGGCAGGGTGCGATATTCCGGGTGCAACGGTAGCGCCAGTTTCCAGTCCATTGCCATTTTGTAAACCGGTGAACGCTGGGCTGCCTCAATCACGTTTTGCGGGATACCTTGTTTCAGGGCTTCTTCGATCACTGATGGATCGTGCGGATCGAGGAACACTTCGCACTGGCGTTCATAGAGATCAACTTCGCGCTCGGTGCTCGCTGCTTCCTCGATGCGGTCGGCGTCGTAGAGCAGTACACCAAGATAACGAATGCGCCCCACGCAGGTTTCGGAGCAGACCGTGGGCTGACCGGACTCAATTCGCGGATAACAGAAGATGCATTTTTCCGACTTGCCGCTTTTCCAGTTGAAGTAGATTTTTTTGTACGGACAACCGCTAATGCACAAGCGCCAGCCACGACATTTATCCTGATCGATCAGCACAATGCCGTCTTCTTCGCGTTTGTAGATAGCGCCGCTGGGGCAGGTCGCCACGCAGCTGGGGTTGAGGCAGTGTTCGCAAAGGCGCGGCAGGTACATCATGAAAGTGTTTTCAAACTGACCGTACATCTCCTTTTGCATGGCTTCGAAGTTGCGGTCGCGGGCGCGTTTTTCAAACTCGCCGCCCAGCAATTCTTCCCAGTTTGGCCCCCAGATCACTTTGTCCATCCGTTTGCCGTCAATCAGCGAACGTGGGCGGGCAGTGGGAATGTGTTTACCTTCCGGCGCGCTATGCAAATGTTCGTAGTCGAAGGTGAAAGGTTCGTAGTAGTCGTCAATCTGCGGTATCACCGGGTTGGCGAAGATTTTAGTTATTACGCCCATCTTGCTGCCCAGGCGAGGGCGGATCTTGCCATTCACATCACGTACCCAGCCGCCTTGCCACTCTTCCTGATCTTCCCAGTTTTTCGGATAACCAATACCCGGTTTGGTTTCGACGTTGTTAAACCATGCGTACTCCATGCCTTCGCGCCCGGTCCAGACGTTTTTACAGGTCACCGAACAGGTGTGGCAGCCGATACATTTATCGAGGTTAAGCACCATGCCGACTTGCGAACGTATTTTCATTTTTTCGCCTCCTGTACCTGATCGCGACCTTCATCGTCCAGCCAGTTAACGTTTTTCATCTTACGGATCATGATGAACTCATCGCGGTTCGAGCCGACGGTGCCGTAGTAGTTAAAGCCCCAGGCCAGTTGCGCGTAACCGCCAATCATATGCGTCGGCTTCGGGCAAACGCGGGTGACTGAGTTGTGAATACCGCCGCGCATTCCGGTCACTTCTGAACCGGGGATATTCATAATGCGTTCCTGAGCGTGATACATCATGGTCATGCCCGGTGGCACGCGCTGGCTGACTACCGCACGAGCTGTCAGCGCACCGTTGGCGTTAAACACTTCCACCCAGTCGTTATCAACAATGGTCAGTTCGCGGGCATCGGTTTCGCTGATCCAGACAATCGGCCCGCCGCGCGAGAGCGTCAGCATTAGCAGGTTTTCACTGTAGGTAGAGTGAATGCCCCATTTCTGGTGCGGCGTCAGGAAGTTAAGTGCTTTTTCCGGGAAGCCGTTTGGCGGGATCTGACGCATGTCACTGACACTGCGGGTGTCGATAGGCGGGCGATAAGCCACCAGGCTTTCACCAAAGGCGCGCATCCAGGGATGATCCTGATAGAGCTGCTGGCGTCCCGACAGCGTGCGCCACGGAATTAACTCGTGAACGTTGGTGTATCCCGCGTTATAGGAGACGTGATCGCTTTCCAGACCGGACCAGGTGGGGCTGGAAATGATTTTACGTGGTTGCGCCTGAATATCGCGAAAGCGAATCTTCTCATCCTCTTTGTGTAGCGCCAGATGAGTATGTTCACGCCCGGTGATCTCGCCCAGCGCCTGCCAGGCTTTTACCGCTACATGGCCGTTGGTTTCCGGTGCCAGCGCCAGAATGACCTCTGATGCATCAATAGCGGTGTCAATCAGCGGACGCCCCTGTGCCGGGCCATCGCGTTTGGTGTAATTGAGTTTGCCGAGGAAATCGATTTCATCCTGGGTATTCCACGAAATCCCTTTACCGCCGTTGCCAAGTTTGTCCATCAACGGCCCCAGCGAGGTAAAACGTTCATAGGTAGCAGGGTAGTCGCGCTCCACCGCCACAATATTCGGCGCGGTCTTACCTGGGATTAGGTCGCATTCGCCTTTGCGCCAGTCGAGCACTTCACACGGTTGGGAGAGTTCTGCCGGAGAGTCGTGCAATAACGGTTGCAGTACAATATCTGTTTCTTTGCCAAGATGCCCCACGCAGACTTGCGAAAATGCTTTGGCGATACCTTTGTAGATTTCCCAGTCGCTGCGTGATTCCCAGGCGGGATCGACCGCCGCAGAAAGTGGATGAATAAACGGATGCATATCCGAGGTATTCATATCGTCTTTTTCGTACCAGGTCGCGGTGGGCAGGACGATATCGGAGAATAAACAAGTGCTGGACATGCGGAAGTCGAGCGTCACCAGCAGGTCGAGCTTGCCCTCTATCGCGGCGGTTTGCCACTCGACTTCTTCCGGTTGAATTCCCTCCGTTGGCCCAAGTTCTTCCCCCTGAATACCGCTTTCCGTACCCAGCAGATATTTCTGCATATACTCATGGCCTTTGCCGGAGGAGCCAAGCAGGTTAGAACGCCAGACAAACAGGTTACGCGGATGATTGCTGCCGTTATCTGGCTGCTCGCAGGCCATACGCAAATCACCCGATTTCAGCGCCTGAGCGGTAAATTCAGTGGGTGATAATCCGGCCTTGTCGGCTTCAGCTTTCAACGTGAGCGGATTACGCCCCAACTGCGGCGCAGAAGGTAGCCAGCCCATGCGTTCGGCGCGAACGTTGAAATCAATCAGATGACCGCTGTATTTACTGGCATCGGCGAGCGGTGAGAGCAATTCCTGAGCGGTGACTTTTTCATAGCGCCACTGGCTTGAGTGATTGTAAAAAAATGAGGTGCTGTTCATCTGGCGCGGTGGGCGGTTCCAGTCAAGCGCAAAGGCCAGTGGTAACCAACCGGTTTGCGGACGCAGTTTTTCCTGACCGACATAGTGTGCCCAGCCCCCGCCGCTTTGCCCAACACAACCGCAGAAGATCAACATATTGATCATTCCCCGATAGTTCATATCCATGTGATACCAGTGGTTAACACCAGCACCGAGGATAATCATCGAACGTCCGTGGGTTTTATGGGCGGTATCGGCAAATTCACGGGCGATGGTTTCAATATACTGGCGCGGCACGCCGGTAATTTGCTCGCCCCATGCCGGCGTGTAGGCTTTGATTTCAGCGTAATCTTTCGCGCTGTTTTCGTCTTCCAGCCCGCGATCAAGACCGTAATTTGCTAGCACCAGATCATAAACGCTGACCACCGGACAGACACTGCCATCGGAGAGCGTCAGATTTTTCACCGGAAGCTGGCGTACCAGAATCGGATCGTGTTTTACGCTGCGAAAATGCGGGTTTTCAATGCCGCCAAAGTAGGGAAAAGCCACGCCAGCAACAGCGTCGTGTTGACCGAGCAGGGTTAACGACAATTCGGTTTCTGAACCTGCGGCAATGGATTCCAGATTCCATTTGCCTTTCTCTCCCCAGCGAAAACCGATCGAACCGTTCGGCACCACCAGTTCTCCAGCGATATTAAACGCCACGGTTTTCCACTGCGGATTGTTGCTTTCACCCAGTCCATCCACCAGGTCAGACGCGCGGATCATGCGTCCCGGAACGTAGCTGCCATCGTCGCGCGGTTCCAGCATTACCAGCATCGGCATATCGCTGTAGCGGCGGCAGTAGTTGATAAAGTAGTCGCTGGGGTTATCGAGGTGGAACTCTTTTAAGATCACATGGCCCATCGCCATTGCCAGCGCGCTATCGGTGCCTTGCTTTGGCGCCAGCCACTGGTCGCACAGTTTTGCTACTTCCGAGTAGTCCGGGGTAATGGCGATAGTTTTGGTGCCTTTGTAGCGCACTTCGGTAAAGAAGTGGGCGTCTGGCGTGCGCGTCTGCGGTACGTTAGACCCCCATGCGATGATGTAGCTGGAGTTATACCAGTCGGCGGATTCCGGTACGTCGGTTTGTTCGCCCCAGGTCATCGGCGAGGCGGGCGGCAGGTCGCAATACCAGTCATAGAAACTTAAGCAGGTGCCGCCTAGCAGTGACAGATAGCGTGTTCCGGCGGCGTAAGAGACCATCGACATCGCCGGGATCGGCGAGAAACCGGCAACGCGATCAGGGCCGTAAGTTTTGATGGTCCAGACATTAGCGGCAGCAATCAGTTGATTCAGTTCCTGCCAGTTGGAGCGGATAAACCCACCGCGTCCGCGTACCTGCTTGTAGCTCAGGCACTTTTGCGGGTCATTCATAATTGATGCCCACGCCAGTACCGGATCGCTGTGTTGTTTAAGTGCTTCGCGCCACAGTTCAATCAGCCGTTTACGAATTAGCGGGTATTTCAGGCGGTTGGCACTGTAGAGATACCAGGAGTAACTTGCGCCACGCGGGCAGCCGCGTGGTTCATGATTGGGCAGGTCAGGGCGAGTGCGTGGGTAGTCGGTCTGCTGAATTTCCCAGGTCACCAGGCCATTTTTAACGTAGATTTTCCAGCTACAGGAGCCGGTACAGTTAACGCCGTGGGTGGAACGCACGATTTTGTCGAACTGCCAACGCTGGCGATAGCTGTCCTCCCAGTCGCGGTTGCTATGCATCACCTGTCCGTGACCATCGGCAAAAGTTTCGCCCTTTTGTTTGAAGTAGCGAAAGCGATCCAAAAGTTTACTCATGACATGACTCCTGCTCCAGGAATGATTTGGGATCTGATGCCTTGTCAGATGCGGCATAAACGCCTTATCCGACCTACGGGTGCGACACGTCGCATCAGGCATCGATCTCTTATTTTTGGCTAAACTTCCGCCGACCATAGACCAGCCAGGTCAGCAGTACACAGATGATGTAAAAGATTAAAAACACTTTCATCGCGCCCACCGGAGAGCCTGTCATATTCAGCGACATGCCAAACGCCTGCGGAATAAAAAAGCCGCCAACTGCGCCAATGGCTGAGATAAAGCCCAGCGCCGCCGCCGTTTCGGTGATCGCTTCTCGCTGCGCTTCATCATCGCTGCCACCTTTCATCTTGACGCGATAAATGGTTATCTGGCGGAAGATGACAGCAATCATCTGGAAGGTGGAGCCACTACCCAGACCCGCTGTCAGGAACAACCCCATAAACACGACGAAAAATGCGATGAAATTGCCGGAACCTGTACCAGGCAGAGTGAGGAACAACAGGGCACTGAAAAGCGCCATAAAAATAAAGTTGATAAGCGTCACCCGCACGCCGCCAAATTTATCGGAGATAGCACCGCCAACTGACCGGGCAATCGCGCCGATAAACGGCCCAAAGAACGCCAGTTGCAGTATATTCACATCCGGGAACTGAGTTTTCGCCAGCATGGCAAAACCAGCGGAAAAACCGATAAACGAACCGAAGGTGGCGAGATAGAGCAGACTCAACAGCCAGAGATGCAGACGTTGTAAAACGGGCAACTGGTCGGCAATTGACGCGCGTGAACTGGCGATATCGTTCATCCCAAACCAGGCGGCGATAGTGGCAATCGCCAGCAGTGGCACCCAAATCCATGCGGCGTTCGCCAGCGACATCACTGAGCCATCGGCCTGTGGTACGCCATTAACACCGAGAAAGGCAAATACCGGAACAAAAATCACCAGTGGCGCAACCAGTTGCATCACGCTGACGCCTAAATTGCCTAATCCGCCATTAATCCCTAATGCGCTACCTTGTTTTGCTTTCGGGAAGAAAAAACTGATATTGCCCATACTGGAAGCAAAATTCGCGCCAGCGAAACCACACAGCAAGGCAATAACAATAAATATTCCAAAAGGAGTATGGGGATTTTGTACGGCAATACCGAGCCAGCCGCAGGGAATAATCAGGATCGCGGTACTAAAAACAGTCCAGCGACGCCCACCAAATATAGGCACCATAAAGGAGTAGGGGACACGTAATAATGCGCCAGAAACGGAGGGTAATGCGGTTAATAAAAAAAGCTGATCGGTCGTAAAATTAAAGCCAATTTTATTGAGATTAACGGTGACTGCGCTAAATAACATCCAGACACAGAATGCAAGAAGTAAACAACTGACTGATATCCAGAGATTTCTTCGTGCTATATGTTTTCCTTTATTTTCCCAGAAGGCCGGATTTTCTGGCTTCCAGTCGCGCAAAAGATAACGATTACTTTTCTCATTTTGCAGTACCATATTCTTCCTCACATGCACACGTTGGTAATGAAAAAAAGAAAGACAGGACGTTGGGCGCGATGACCCACTTTTAGAATTAAGAGAATCAGGTGAGATACTGACTGAAAGAATAGATAAGAAAGCGCAGCCGCGCGGCGAGAATGCGGATTATCTGAAGGGTTATGTGTTACTGAATGTAACAAAGATATATCATTGCCTTCACTAATATTTCAATCCGCATACCCTGAACGAACTTTGTTGCAGCATGAAGCGTTGTCATCTTTCTTTATCGGTGACGTGTCGCCAGCCAACAGAGCAGAGAACCGGCACAGACCATGAGTGCGCCTTGCCAGAATGAGAACGATAGCGGTGCGTTGAGTAGCACGGCAGCCAAAGCAGAAGAAAGTACAGGCGTAAAATAAGAACCAACCGCCATAATCGTTACGTTGCCATGTAAAATACCGACATTCCAGGCGGCGTAAGCAAATCCTAAAGTAAATGCCGCAGATATGAGTTTAACGATGACAGGAAAGCTAAAAACCATCTCTGGTTGTGGCGTTATAAAATAGTAAATCCATAGACTTGCCCCCGTCAGAAGAACGAAAACAGTAATGCCGTTAAATCCACGGGCATATTTATTCGTGACTGTGCAATAAGCTGCCCAGATAAACGCACCAATAAACGCCAAAAAATAACTTAATGGACTGGTGGTAATATTATTGATGATTTCATCATATTGTAGCCCGTTGTCGCCGCCTAATACCCAACAGACACCCATCAAAGCTAAAAGCAATCCGGGAATAATCAGCCAGTTTGTTTTCTGACCATTAAAAAGAATGGCGAATAGTATCGTCAGGCTGGGCCATAAATAGTTCACCATACCTACTTCTATCGCCTGATGGCGGGTAGCAGCATAACCTAAGGAAAGCGCGAGGCAGATTTCATAACTCACGAACAATACGCTGCCAGCAAGTAAATAGCCTTTCGGGATCTGCCGGATACGCGGGAATCCAACGGTGAAGATTAACAGCAGCCCGCTTAATGAATAGATCGCCGCCGCACCACCGACCGGGCCGAGCCCCTCGCTGACACCGCGAATCAATCCTACCATGGTGCTCCACAGGACGATCGCGATTAGCCCTATGAGCGTTGCTTTTTGTCGTGTCATGCGCGTTGTTTAGTCTCTCTTGCCGTTAAAAATTAAGCTGAAATTTATAGCATTTTTTTAACCGGCCTGTCAGGCAGTGGTGTGTTTTTCTACCGCCATTGAGGTAGGTCAATTTGCGCAGGCGGATTATTTTGTGGCAAACACGTGTTCTTTTTGATTTCGCGCAAAAAGATTCAGAATTTTACTGTTAGTTTCCTCGCGCAGTAATACCCCTGAAAAAAGAGGAAAGCAATGGACGTCAGTCGCAGACAATTTTTTAAAATCTGCGCGGGCGGTATGGCGGGAACAACAGTAGCGGCATTGGGCTTTGCCCCGAAGCAAGCACTGGCTCAGGCGCGAAACTACAAATTATTACGCGCTAAAGAGATCCGTAACACCTGCACATACTGTTCCGTAGGTTGCGGGCTATTGATGTATAGCCTGGGTGATGGCGCGAAAAACGCCAGAGAAGCGATTTATCACATTGAAGGTGACCCGGATCATCCGGTAAGTCGTGGTGCGCTGTGCCCGAAAGGGGCCGGTTTGCTGGATTACGTCAACAGCGAAAACCGTCTGCGTTACCCGGAATATCGTGCGCCTGGTTCTGACAAATGGCAGCGCATTAGCTGGGAAGAAGCATTCTCCCGTATTGCGAAGCTGATGAAAGCTGACCGTGACGCCAACTTTATTGAAAAGAATGAGCAGGGCGTAACGGTAAACCGTTGGCTTTCTACCGGTATGCTGTGTGCCTCCGGCGCCAGCAACGAAACCGGGATGCTGACCCAAAAATTTGCCCGCTCCCTCGGGATGCTGGCGGTAGACAACCAGGCGCGCGTCTGACACGGACCAACGGTAGCAAGTCTTGCTCCAACATTTGGTCGCGGTGCGATGACCAACCACTGGGTGGATATCAAAAACGCTAACGTCGTGATGGTGATGGGCGGTAACGCTGCTGAAGCGCATCCCGTCGGTTTCCGCTGGGCGATGGAAGCGAAAAATAACAACGATGCAACCATGATCGTTGTCGATCCCCGTTTTACGCGTACCGCTTCTGTGGCGGATATTTACGCACCTATTCGTTCCGGTACGGACATTACGTTCCTGTCTGGCGTTTTGCGCTACCTGATCGAAAACAACAAAATCAATGCCGAATACGTTAAGCATTACACCAACGCCAGCCTGCTGGTGCGTGATGATTTTGCTTTCGAAGACGGTCTGTTCAGCGGTTATGACGCTGAAAAACGCCAGTACGATAAATCGTCCTGGAACTATCAGTTCGATGAAAACGGCTATGCGAAACGCGATGACACGCTGACTCATCCGCGCTGTGTGTGGAACCTGCTAAAAGAGCACGTTTCCCGCTATACGCCGGACGTCGTGGAAAACATCTGCGGTACGCCAAAAGCCGACTTCCTGAAAGTGTGTGAAGTGCTGGCCTCCACCAGCGCGCCGGATCGCACAACCACCTTCCTGTACGCGCTGGGCTGGACGCAGCACACCGTCGGTGCGCAGAACATCCGTACTATGGCGATGATCCAGTTGCTGCTCGGCAACATGGGTATGGCTGGCGGCGGCGTGAACGCACTGCGTGGTCACTCCAACATTCAGGGTCTGACTGACTTAGGTCTGCTCTCTACCAGCCTGCCAGGTTATCTGACGCTGCCGTCAGAAAAACAGGTCGACTTGCAGTCTTATCTGGAAGCGAACACGCCGAAAGCGACGCTGGCTGATCAGGTGAACTACTGGAGCAACTATCCGAAGTTCTTCGTTAGCCTGATGAAATCTTTCTACGGCGATGCCGCGCAGAAAGAGAATAACTGGGGTTACGACTGGCTGCCGAAGTGGGACCAGACCTACGACGTCATCAAGTATTTCAACATGATGGACGAAGGCAAAGTCAGCGGTTATTTCTGCCAGGGCTTTAACCCGGTTGCGTCCTTCCCGGACAAAAACAAAGTGGTGAGCTGCCTGAGCAAGCTGAAGTACATGGTGGTTATCGATCCGCTGGTGACTGAAACCTCTACCTTCTGGCAGAACCACGGCGAGTCGAACGATGTCGATCCGACGTCTATCCAGACTGAAGTATTCCGTCTGCCTTCGACCTGCTTTGCTGAAGAAGATGGTTCTATCGCCAACTCCGGACGCTGGTTGCAGTGGCACTGGAAAGGCCAGGACGCACCAGGCGAAGCGCGTAACGACGGCGAAATTCTGGCGGGTATCTACCATCACCTGCGCGAGCTGTACAAAGCTGAAGGTGGTAAAGGCGTAGAACCGCTGATGAAAATGAGCTGGAACTACAAGCAACCGCACGAGCCGCAGTCTGACGAAGTGGCAAAAGAGAACAACGGCTATGCGCTGGAAGATCTCTATGATGCCAATGGCGTGCTGATTGCGAAGAAAGGTCAGTTGCTGAGTAGCTTTGCGCATCTGCGTGATGACGGTACGACTGCATCTTCTTGCTGGATCTATACCGGTAGCTGGACAGAGCAGGGCAACCAGATGGCCAACCGTGATAACTCCGACCCGTCCGGTCTGGGGAACACGCTGGGATGGGCCTGGGCGTGGCCGCTCAACCGTCGCGTGCTGTACAACCGTGCTTCAGCGGATATCAACGGTAAACCGTGGGATCCGAAACGAATGCTGATCCAGTGGAACGGCAGCAAGTGGACGGGTAACGATATTCCTGACTTCGGCAATGCCGCGCCGGGTACGCCAACCGGGCCGTTTATCATGCAGCCGGAAGGGATGGGACGCCTGTTTGCCATCAACAAAATGGCGGAAGGTCCGTTCCCGGAACACTACGAGCCAATTGAAACGCCGCTGGGAACTAACCCGCTGCATCCGAACGTGGTGTCTAACCCGGTGGTTCGTCTGTATGAACAAGACGCGCTGCGGATGGGTAAAAAAGAGCAGTTCCCGTATGTGGGTACGACCTATCGTCTGACCGAGCACTTCCACACCTGGACCAAGCACGCATTGCTCAATGCAATCGCCCAGCCGGAACAGTTTGTGGAGATTAGCGAAACGCTGGCGGCGGCGAAAGGCATTGCCAATGGTGACCGTGTCACTGTCTCCAGCAAGCGTGGCTTTATCCGCGCGGTGGCTGTGGTAACGCGCCGTCTGAAACCGCTGAATGTAAACGGTCAGCAGGTTGAAACGGTGGGTATTCCAATCCACTGGGGCTTTGAGGGTGTCGCGCGTAAAGGTTATATCGCTAACACTCTGACGCCAAATGTCGGTGATGCAAACTCGCAAACGCCGGAATATAAAGCGTTCTTAGTAAACATCGAGAAGGCGTAAGGGGGCGAACAGATGGCTATGGAAACGCAGGACATTATCAAAAGGTCCGCAACTAACTCCATCACGCCGCCTTCTCAGGTGCGTGATTACAAAGCAGAAGTCGCGAAACTTATCGACGTTTCCACCTGTATCGGCTGTAAAGCCTGTCAGGTGGCGTGTTCGGAGTGGAACGACATCCGTGATGAAGTGGGGCACTGCGTCGGGGTTTATGATAACCCCGCCGATCTGAGCGCCAAGTCCTGGACGGTGATGCGCTTTAGCGAAACCGAACAGAACGGCAAGCTGGAGTGGCTGATCCGTAAAGATGGCTGTATGCACTGTGAAGATCCGGGCTGCCTGAAGGCGTGCCCGTCTGCTGGTGCAATCATTCAGTACGCTAACGGGATTGTCGATTTCCAGTCGGAAAACTGCATCGGCTGTGGTTACTGCATTGCCGGGTGTCCGTTTAATATTCCGCGCCTCAACAAAGAGGATAACCGGGTATATAAATGCACGCTCTGCGTCGATCGCGTCAGCGTCGGCCAGGAACCGGCTTGTGTGAAAACCTGTCCGACCGGGGCTATCCACTTCGGCACCAAGAAAGAGATGCTGGAGCTGGCGGAACAGCGCGTGGCGAAACTGAAAGCGCGTGGTTACGAACATGCTGGCGTCTACAACCCGGAAGGTGTCGGTGGTACTCACGTTATGTACGTGCTGCATCACGCCGATCAGCCAGAGCTGTATCACGGTCTGCCGAAAGATCCGAAGATCGATACCTCGGTGAACTTGTGGAAAGGCGCGTTGAAACCGCTGGCAGCGGCTGGCTTTATCGCCACTTTTGCCGGGTTGATTTTCCACTACATCGGTATTGGCCCGAATAAGGAAGTGGACGATGACGAGGAGGAGCATCATGAGTAAGTCGAAAATGATTGTGCGCACCAAATTTATTGATCGCGCCTGTCACTGGACCGTGGTGATTTGCTTCTTCCTGGTGGCGCTGTCCGGGATTTCGTTCTTCTTCCCGACGCTGCAATGGCTGACGCAAACCTTCGGTACGCCGCAGATGGGACGCATTTTGCACCCGTTCTTCGGCATTGCGATTTTCGTTGCGCTGATGTTTATGTTCTTCCGCTTTGTGCATCACAACATCCCGGATAAGAAAGATATTCCGTGGCTGTTGAACATTGTCGAAGTATTAAAAGGCAATGAGCACAAAGTGGCGGATGTTGGTAAGTACAACGCCGGGCAAAAGATGATGTTCTGGTCGATCATGAGCATGATTTTCGTGCTGCTGGTGACCGGGGTGATTATCTGGCGTCCGTACTTTGCGCAGTACTTCCCGATGCAGGTTGTCCGTTATAGCCTGCTGATCCACGCGGCAGCGGGTATCATCCTGATCCACGCCATCCTGATCCATATGTATATGGCATTTTGGGTGAAAGGATCGATTAAAGGGATGATCGAAGGGAAGGTGAGCCGTCGCTGGGCGAAGAAACACCATCCGCGCTGGTATCGTGAAATCGAGAAGGCAGAAGCGAAAAAAGAGAGTGAAGAAGGGATATAATCTCTTTTGAACTTTAAGCTGAAAATGGCGCTGTAAAAGGCGTCATTTTTTTATTGCGTAACCAGACGGCGTAGTCGCGACACATCCACCGTTTTTTCAGCCTCTGCCAGACTCCACGCGTTTTGCAGATTCAACCACATTTGCGGCGAACTGCCGATCACCACGGAAAGTTTAATCGCCATTTCTGGTGTCAAAGCCGCTTTTCCGGTCAGCAATCGGCTTGCCGTTGAGGGCGCAATTTCCATTGCTCTGGCAAATTCGCGCAGGCTGACGTTCAGCTCGTCCAGTGATTCCTGAATGATGTCCCCCGGACGGGGATGATTGGCCATTTTCATCAGTGATAGTCCTCGTAATCCAGTATGTATGCATCGCCATTGACGAACTCAAACGTTATCCGCCAGTTGCCCGAGACAGAGATTGCCCAAATTCCATCGCGATCGCCGCTTAACGGGTGTAGTCGGTAACCTGGCATATCGATATCAGCAAGACAGCTTGCTGCATCAATTACAGCGAGTCGGTGGCGTAATCTTTTGACTTGCGTCGGTATAACGCCGGAGGTTTTGCCAAGAAGAAACAAGTCACGCAATCCCTTGTGTCTGAAATTCATTATCATCTCTTCATCCTTGTTCCTTCGAAAGGAACACTATCACTATTGTTCCGTGCAGCGCAACAAATTTCGCTACGTTTTCGCGAATTGTGAGGGGAAAGATGAGGGAGGAAAAGAAGAAGAGTTAAATAGCGGAAAGCGTCTCGCAAAACAGGCTGCGACACCAGGACTGGCAGTCGCAGCAATGGTCTCTTAGCGGCGGAAATCAATCACCATACGGCCACGGATTTTGCCTTCTTCCATCTCGGTAAAGATGGTGTTGATGTCCGCTAACGGACGCAGGGCGACTTTCGGCACCACTTTGCCTTCGGCGGCAAACTGGAAGGCTTCAGTTAAATCCTGGCGCGTGCCGACCAGCGAACCAACCACTTCAATACCATCCAGCACAAGACGTGGGATATCCAGGCTCATAGACTCCGGCGGCAGACCGACAGCCACAACACGACCGCCTGCACGGACAGCATCAACTGCCGAGTTAAACGCAGCTTTAGCTACTGCTGTTACCACCGCAGCATGAGCGCCACCGGTTTTCTCCTGCACAATTTTGGCGGCGTCTTCGGTGCGTGAGTTAATCGCTAAATCTGCCCCCATTTCAGTCGCCAGTTTTAACTGCTCATCATTGACATCAATGGCGATCACTTTGGCGTTAAAGACATTCTTCGCGTATTGCAGGGCGAGGTTACCCAGACCGCCAAGACCGTAGATAGCAATCCACTGACCGGGACGAATTTTTGACAGTTTAACCGCTTTGTAGGTGGTGACCCCCGCACAGGTAATGCTGCTGGCCGCCGCCGAATCCAGGCCATCTGGCACTTTTACCGCGTAATCGGCGACCACGATGCACTCTTCCGCCATCCCGCCATCAACGCTGTATCCGGCATTTTTAACTGAACGGCAGAGCGTTTCGTTACCACTGTTACAGTATTCGCAATGACCGCATCCTTCGTAAAACCACGCTACGCTGGCACGATCGCCTGGTTTTAATGAGGTGACACCTGGGCCAACTTCTGCTACCACACCGATGCCTTCATGGCCCAGAATTACGCCGGTTTTGTCACCAAAATCGCCATTCTTAACATGAAGATCGGTATGACATACACCACAACACTCCATTTTCAGCAGGGCTTCGCCATGTTTCAGTGAGCGCAGTGTTTTATCCGTAACGTCAACATGATGATCCTTCGTAACAACTGCAGCCTTCATAGTTCCTCCTTTTCGGATGATGTTCTGCATAGCAGGTGAGGCAAATGAGATTTATTCGCCACTACCCAGTATGGATGAGATCTGAAAAAGGGAGAGGGAAATTGCCCGGTAGCCTTCACTACCGGGCGCAGGCTTAGATGGAGGTACGGCGGTAGTCGCGGTATTCGGCTTGCCAGAAATTATCGTCAATGGCTTGTTGCAAAGCTTCGGCAGACGTTTTCACCGCCACGCCTTGCTGCTGCGCCATTTTGCCAACCGCAAACGCAATTGCGCGGGAGACTTTCTGAATATCTTTCAGTTCCGGCAGTACCAGACCTTCGCCGTTCAGCACCAGCGGCGAATACTGAGCAAGCGTTTCACTTGCCGACATTAACATCTCATCGGTGATACGTGACGCGCCGGAAGCAATAACGCCCAGCCCGATGCCAGGGAAAATAAAGGCGTTGTTGCACTGGGCGATAGGGTAGATTTTATCTTTCCATACCACTGGATTAAACGGGCTACCGGTGGCGACCAGCGCGTTACCTTCGGTCCAGGCGATAATGTCCTGCGGTGTGGCTTCCACGCGTGACGTCGGGTTAGACAGCGGCATCACGATCGGACGCGGACAGTGTTTATGCATCTCACGGATGATCTCTTCCGTAAACAGCCCGGTCTGTCCTGAGACGCCAATCAGAATATCTGGTTTGACATTGCGCACCACATCCAGCAGTGACAGCACATCGCTGTCGGTATCCCAGTCACTAAGATTTTCGCGTTTCTGCACCAGTTTGGTCTGGAAAGGCAGCAGGTTTGGCATCTTGTCCGTCAGCAGGCCAAAGCGATCGACCATAAACACTTTCTGTCGCGCCGCTTCTTCGCTTAATCCTTCGCGCTGGGTCTGGGCGATAATCATTTCGGCAATGCCGCATCCCGCTGAACCGGCGCCGAGGAAGACAATCTTTTTCTCGCTTAACTGACCACCTGCTGCGCGGCTGGCTGCGATCAGTGTGCCGACCGTTACCGCTGCGGTGCCCTGAATGTCATCGTTAAAAGAACAAATTTCATGGCGATAGCGGTTAAGCAACGGCATCGCATTTTTTTGTGCAAAGTCTTCAAACTGCAGCAACACGTTTGGCCAGCGTTGCTTCACTGCCTGGATAAATTCGTCAACGAATTCATAGTATTCATCGTCAGTGATGCGCGGATTACGCCAGCCCATATACAACGGGTCGTTAAGCAGTTGCTGGTTGTTGGTGCCGACGTCCAGCACCACCGGAAGAGTATACGCCGGGCTGATGCCGCCACAGGCGGTATAGAGCGACAGTTTACCGATCGGAATACCCATCCCGCCGATGCCCTGGTCACCAAGCCCCAGAATACGTTCGCCATCCGTCACCACAATCACTTTAATGTTGTGATTCGGCACGTTTTGCAGAATGTCGTCCATATTGTGGCGGTTCTGGTAAGAGATAAACACGCCGCGCGAACGGCGGTAGATCTCAGAAAAACGCTCACAGGCTGCGCCAACGGTCGGGGTATAAATAACGGGCATCATCTCATCAAGATGATTGTTAACCAGACGGTAGAAGAGGGTTTCGTTAGTGTCCTGGATGTTACGCAGGTAGATGTGTTTGTCGATTTCGGTTTTGAATCCCTGATACTGGATCCATGCTCGTTCCGCTTGTTCTTCGATGGTTTCGACCACCTCCGGCAGTAACCCCAGCAGGTTGAAGTTACGGCGTTCTTCCATGCTGAAGGCACTGCCTTTATTCAACAACGGAAATTCCAGCAGTACAGGGCCAGCGTAAGGAATATAAAGCGAACGCTGTTTTTTTGTTTTTGGTTCCATGTCACTCACTCTTTTTTGAATATCCATCCCTGGGGTTTTTATCGTCTTTGCTTTACCTCCAGGGCGTCGCCCCCAAGTATAAAGCAGATAAAAACAAAAACACCATTGCGCAGGCAATGGTGTTTAATCGTCATTGAGGACTGATTGTTAAGGATTACTTTTCAGCGGGGCGTTTTCTGCCGGTTGGGTTATTTACCACGCTGGATTTGTCACCTTCGGTAACTATTTTGCGCTGGTTAGAAATTTTATGATCCAGTCCAAGAATATGACGTGCCTGACGGTTCGATTTCATTTTAACTCCTCAATCCTGTTGCTAGTTTTAAGGACAACATCGCCGTAGCGAAGAAACACGTGCTAAACCCCTAAATTAGGTCGCCGATCAAGCATAGCAGCTTAAAGCGTAGGGTGCTGGCCACTGACCACATAATTGATCGTTTGCTGGTAGATATCACTGAGGATGTCGTTATCAGAAGCTTCCACCCATTTGGTCAGCTCCATGAGAATGTCATCTTCAGTGACAACACCGTGCTCTGCCCGAAGGCCTTGCTCAATGGCATTAACCAGAGCGGGTTCTGCTGTTGAATTTTCTGCCTGATAATAAGTAAACATAGTGATTCTCCGTGTCTGTGTATTTATGGTGTCTGCTACGGATCGCAGATTTATAAAGCACATTCAGCATGGCAAATATTTACCGCTTCGTTGTTAAGATTAGTCCTGGTTGATGTGTTTTATATTTTAACTGCATGATATTCATGACTATTGTTATTGGCATTCGTTGCTTGATATTGCTGCAATATCTTTTAAACCATATATTCCCCGCCTTCTGTTGTGGTAATTTTATTTAAGTTCGGAGGTAATATTTTCGCGGGATTTTATTCGGAATATCCTGCTTATCCTCGTGCTGTTTCTCACGTAGTCTATAATTTCCTTTTTAAGCCCACAGGAGAGCAACAATGACAATCCATAAGAAAGGTCAGGCACACTGGGAAGGCGATATCAAACGCGGGAAGGGAACAGTATCCACCGAGAGCGGCGTGCTGAACCAACAGCCGTATGGGTTTAACACGCGTTTTGAAGGTGAAAAAGGAACCAACCCTGAAGAATTGATTGGCGCGGCACATGCCGCTTGTTTCTCGATGGCACTTTCATTAATGCTGGGGGAAGCGGGATTCACGCCAACATCGATTGATACCACTGCCGATGTATCGCTGGATAAAGTCGATGCTGGTTTCGCGATTACCAAAATCGCACTGAAGAGTGAAGTTGCCGTACCGGGTATTGATGCCTCAACCTTTGACGGCATTATTCAGAAAGCAAAAGCCGGATGCCCGGTTTCTCAGGTACTGAAAGCGGAAATTACGCTGGATTACCAGTTGAAAGCATAAGTACTCGCCGGATGATGTTGTCATCCGGCAAGCATTTACACCAATATTTTCTGCTTATCTCAATGAAATCTCGCATTTAAACTGTATCGTCATTCTTTTCGTCATTCCCGCCTGTTTCCGAACAATCATTATTGCATCAGGTTGTAAACTCCTATTTCGTTCAGAATAACAGTAAAACTCTGTTTATTTATGTTCTCTGTTTGATGGTGAGAAACATTTATGGCATTGTAAGATTCAGTTGATTTAATTAATTTGAATTAATTAAATTTAATTAATGAGCTAATTAACATTGTTTAATAAGGATGAAACTATGTTGATGAAAAAGGTCTCTTTTGCTATTGCTTTAATTTCTCTAAGTCAGTATGCAAGCGCATCTTCAGAATTTAATTTCTTATCTGACAATGTTTTTGGTGATGCTTCTCTTTCATTTCTGAATGGTGAATCAGGTGAGTTTGTTTATAGCGATGGCGGTAAACTTAGCCAACTGGACTGGAAAATTCAAAATACCCCCATTATTAAAATGGGGCTAACCTGGGATGCAATCTCATGGCTGACGCTTAATGCTAAAGGCTGGACGACGATTGCGTCTGCCGGTACGCTAATGGATGATTATGACTGGCTGGAGCCGGGGCAGCACCACTGGAGCGATTGGTCACATCACCCGGCAACGCGGTTGAATTTTGCAAATCAGTTTGATCTCAATATGACAGGTTGGTTTTTAACGGATCCGAGTTACCAACTCGGCGCTATGTTAGGCTATCAGGAGACGCGTTTCAGTTGGCTGGCGAAAGGAGGTTACTATAGTTATGATAATGGTGCCGACACTGGAGATATTCCTCATAACCAAAGAGTTATTGGCTACCAACAAAAATTCAGTGCGCATTATTTAGGTCTTTCTGGTAAATATGTCTATCATGATTTTGATATTATTGCTCAATTTAAATATAGTGCCTGGGGAGAAGGGAAAGGAACAGATCAGCATTATTTGCGCAACATTACATTTAAAGATAAAGTATCCAACCAAAAATATTATTCAGGTCTTATTAATGCGGGGTATAACATTAACTCACAGGCGCGGATTTTCACAGAAATATCATGGAGTAGATTCTCTAATGATATTGGTAACACAGTAATTTCTTATAAAGACAAGGGTGAAAGCGTAAAAGAGAAAGATTCGCCAGGGATGCAAAACTATAATTACATTATTGGCGCGGGCATTCAGTACAAATTTTAATATAGCATCGGGCGAATGGCGGAATATGAATACGTGAAATCTTGCCCGCCTGCGCGGGCAAGATGTACTAAGCGTCGATTTGAAGCGGTAGCGTAGTAGACATCCAGCCAGGGATCTCCTCAGCGGGCAAAGGACGTGAGAAGAAATAACCCTGAATCACAGGGCAGTGGATCTTGCGTAACATCTCAAACTGTTCTTTCGTTTCCACACCTTCTGCCACTACGGTTAAGTTCAGGCTTTGCCCAATGCTGGTAATGGCTTCTAATAAGGCACGGATGCGTTTTTCGCTCAGGCAACGATCGACAAAACTTTTATCGATTTTAATTTCCGTTACCGGCAGGCTGACTAAGCGTGACAGGCCGGAAAAGCCTGTACCGAAATCGTCGACAGATAAACCTACGCCCATATCCCGCAGGATCTGGATGCGTTTAAAGATCTCCGTATCGTGTTCCATCATCATGCTTTCAGTGATTTCCACCGTCAGCTGGTGGCCGTCAATCTGCCAGGCTTCCATCGCATCGCAAACCTGATTGGGTAGCTGATTACTGCGAAAATGAAGCGCAGATAAGTTTACGGATAACGCCGGGATATGAATATTCTGGCTTCGCCATTCTGCTAACTGGCGACAGGCTTCAGCAATTACCCAACGACCAATATTTTCAATTTCACCAATCTCTTCTGCGAGGGGAATAAACCGGGAAGGGGGAACATGTCCATGCTGCGGGTCATACCAGCGAGCAAGAGCTTCAATACCATACAGTTCACCCGTTTCGGCGAAGATCTGCGGCTGGTAAACCAGCTTCAACTGGTTGTTGCTGATTGCTTCTTTCAGCGCCGCACCTAATATCAACCGCTCTTTAACCATCTCGTTCATTGTCGGGCTAAAGAACTGCCAGCCGTTACCGCCGTTTTTGCGAATGAAATCCATCGCATTGTGGGCGGTAGAAAGCAGGTAGTCACGGTTTTTGCCAACGTCGTAACTGATACCAATACTTAAGGTTAAAGGAAAAGGCTGATTGTCAATGATGACCGGTTTGCTAACGACGTTGCGTAGTTCATCAGCGATTTGGGTAATGTTGCTGACTTCATCCTCCAGACTAATGAGGACAAACTGTGCACCTTCAACGCGGCAGAGATACTGGTCGGGTTTGAGTTTTTCGCGAAAGCGATTAACGACTTCTAACAATGCCTGATCGGCCCACGCATAGCCGAGACTGTCGATCACATCCTGAATATGGTCGACGCCAATAAGATAAACCACCGGAGATACAGCTCTATCGACAAGGTCATCGAGGTAATTGTGCAGATTATTGCGATTTGGCAGACCGGTCATCGGATCAAACTGGATTAGCTGTTCGATGTGCTGGCGGCTTTTCTCCTGTTCCAGCGCCAGTGCGGCCATATGCTGGCTGATGTCTGCCACGCGTTCGACAAATGCACTGGTTTCTGTCCCTGCAGCCGTCTTGATTTGCAGAACTCCCGCTGGTGCGCCATCGCGCTGGCGAATGGTAACAGCCCAGCTTTGTGCATTCTTTACTTCTGTCCCATGAGAGGACGACGCCCAATGCACTGGCATCCCATTACGCAATGCATACAGTGACACATGCGATTCATGAAGAATGGCTTCAATATTACGGCAAATGATTTCACCCATTTCGTGAAACGGTGGGCTGCTGCACATGGCGGCGAGGATGTTGCCTTCCAGCTGGCGGATTTGCCGTTCTTCGGTGATATCTGAGAAGGTCATTACCAGATTTTGTAGATGAGCAAGCACGTCATAGACCGGACTGATAGACGCTTTAATCCAGATATTTTCACCCGTGCGCGTTAATAGCAAAAATTCATCTTGATCGCGGGAGGTTTTCCACAAAAGCTGCTGTAAGCGGATGCGGTTATCTATCGGGTATTCAGGAATGTTAAGCAGCGCATCGGGCTGCATACCGCTGGCTTCGCTGATGCAATAGCCGAACATTTCTGTAAACGCGCGATTGCACTGAACGATATGACGCTCAGGATCAAGCACAATCACAGGTCGGTCGAGATGATCCACGGCAATGAGCAACTGCCGGGTCTGTTCTTTCTGCGCCATTTCAACGCTGGCATCTCGCACCAGCGCCAGGTAATAAATTTTCCCCTCGGCAGTCACTTTTGACAGGGCAAATCGTGTCCATATTTTACTGCCATCTTTTTTCTCCAGCTGCAATTCCCGGCTCATTCCTTCGACACGCGCTTTACCTCCTTCGCGGTTATGCCGGATGTATTCAGGGTGTGCTGGGCGCAAATTATGGGGAATCAGCATATCGATGTTATTGCCAATGACCTCTTCGCGTTTATATCCCCAAAGCTTCTCTGCAGCGGGGTTGAAAAACATGACTTCATCATTTTCGTTGATTAACACCGCGCCCATCATATTTTGCTCAAGCGCGGGGAAAAAAATGCCGTCAGCGGCATTTTCTGCATCGGTTAGCTTCATGATTACCTCTGCATCCGGGTGAATCTAAAGACTGGCTTTCCAGAGTTCAACACGGTTTCTACCTCGTCTTTTGGCGATATACAGAGCTTCGTCGGCTATTTGAATTAAACGTTCATAATCCGGATGTCCATTAAACATGGCGGCACCAATGGACAGAGAGAGGTAAATATCTTCGCCGTTTGCAGCTTTCAGTTTGGTTTTTTCTACCCGACTGCGAATACGTTCTGCGGTACGTAAAGTGTCAGTTTCTGAGGCTTCCGTCAGTACAATGATAAATTCATCTCCACCGTAGCGGAAAACATAATCACTACTACGGACGTTGTCGTAAAACGCCTGCGAGACTTTACGCAGAATTTCGTCGCCGGTGTTATGTCCCCATGTATCATTGATCTCTCTGAATTTATCAACATCGATGATGAGAACAGATAACGGCGTGCCAGCCCGATTGGCATGGGCAATTTCACGTTTGAAGATAGTCGGCAGGAAACGGCGGTTAAGTAGCTTAGTCAACACATCCATTCCCACTTCATGGCGAGAAACTTCTTCAAACAGTTCTCGCAATAAGGTTGTAATTTGCGATACGGTATTTCGTATCTGCAATAAAAACTTCACTCGCAGACTTTTGTTACTCAGATTCTTGGCATGGAGTATTGTCTGATTAAAAACCCCGTCGAAATCCTGAATAAGGCGGGAGATATGACCGACTTCGGCAATACCGCTAAAATAATGCCGACCTTTATGGTTAAACCATAAGCCAAAATCAGCCTGGCTTAACGGTAAGCTGCTGCCTAAATCAGAATCCAACAGGACTTTATAAATAACATCTAATTCCCATGAAAGTAATGAGGCTATTTGCCGTTCTTTTTCTTCTTCGGCATTTTCAAGTAGTGAGAAGATACGATAATTCTCGTCTTCTTTAGCCGCACTACTGTCGCTAAAGGTAAACGCCCGGGTCATAACTTCCATGGCTATATCAATACTGTTAATCGAAAAATGATAAACCTGAAGTTTATCCGCTGGCGAATAATCAGAGGAAAATATCGCTGGATAGAGGATTTTCTTCAATACACGAAAACCCATCTCAACGATTTCTACGGGAATGCCAATACGGGCATGTACTTCGGCCACGGTATGTTGGATTTGTATAAGCCTATCAACATCGTCCGCTTGCGCAGAGAGCACATCGATAATCCATGTTTCCAGAGCACTTTTAAGCTGCCTTTCAACCTGTTCGTTACTCAAAAACTCTTCGGCATGTGGGTCTGTGCGTACAATACGATAAAACTCATTGCTCAGGTAATGGGCATGTGCAACAGCAATTTCTGCGGCTTTAGCGCGAATGAGAGGGGAAGCCTGGGTAACTAATCCAGTCCACTCATCTTTCATTCTTTTAAAGTACATCTCCATAATTCAGCCCCTTATACGACTGGAAAGGCAGATGGGATCGAAAAACGAAACGCAACATACTGGACAGACTTATCGCACCATATTCTCCTGAAATATGAGGATATAATGAAACGAAATAAACGGATTAGACAGTTTTAATCTACGCTACTGTTCTTCTGAAGAGTATAGCCCATCGTGATTATTTTTCGGTGGTGACGAATATCGTATTGTTTTTCATGTTGATACTAATTAATCAGAGGATTATGGCAATTTGCTTATATGGAGATAATTTTATTTAAGAGGTTACGGCATTTTGCAGGGTGACAAGCCGGTGCTTACATCACCGGCATGACACAGTAAAAGAGGGCGTTTAACTACCCCAACGACTTTGCAGATAACTAACGGCTTGTTGGGTCTGTGGCTTATTAAGGTAATCTTCGCGGAACAGAATCGTGCCGCTAATTTCGGGTACAGCATCGTTAAGATCAAGCTGCTTTTTTAGTTCTGGCACGCCGCCGTTAACCATCCAGTCAGGTTCTATCTTTGAGGGTTCACCCACTTTATAGAAGGCAATACCGATATATAGACGGGTTTTGGTCGGTTTGACGACATCTGCCCACCATTTTGCCAGTACGTCATAGCGTGCTGCGCTACGTGAGAAAGGCCAGTAAATTTGTGGGGCAATATAATCCAGTAAACCATGTTCTACCCAACGGCGGGTATCTGCATAGGATTCGTCATAGGCTGCTGCGCCTCGGGTATCGGAACCGAGCGGATCGTGTGATCGGTTGCGCCAGACGCCCGCCGGACTAACGCCAAATTCAACCTCTGGCTTAATGCTTTTGATGGTGTGCGATACCTTTGCAATTAATTGCTGAGTATTGTTGCGCCGCCAGTCTGCTTTTGATGCAAAAGCTCTCCCATATTTGCGGTACGTCTCGTTATCGTTCAGCAGCGAACCCGGTGATTCAGTATAGAAATAATCGTCGAACTGCACGCCATCTATCGGATAACGGGAAACCACTTCCGCAACTATTGATGTGATCCAATCCTGAACCTCAGGGATACCAGGGTCGAGAACAAAACGGTCGCCCGACGTTCTGATCCAGTCGCGATGCTGCACGTAGACACTGGCTGGTTGCTGTGACAGGGTGCTATTCAATTCCCTGATAGTTCCGGGTTTTGTATTAACCGACACGCGATAGGGGTTAAACCAGGCGTGTACTTTCATTCCACGTTTGTGGGCTTCGTCGAGCATAAATTGCAGCGGATCGTAACCTGGATCTTCACCAATCTTGCCGGTCAGAAGATCGGACCACGGTAAAATTTTCGATGGCCAAAGGGCTGTACCATCGGGCTTTACCTGGAAAAAGACCGTATTTATGCCGAGACGTTGTAGATGATCTAACTTGTCAATCATCGCCTGTTGTTGTGCGCGGGCTCGGCTGGTGGGGTTACTGATATTAACCGAGGAAACGGGGGGCCAGTCGAGGCGAGAGACAGTAGCCAGCCAGATACCTCGCATCGGCTGCGCTGGTTGATGTGTTGTCGCTGGTGGTTTTGAACCTGCTGGTGGTGTAGTTATTGGCGTTGGCGGTGTGGTCTTACAACTACACAGTAAAAGAGCCAGAGCAACGAGTGTGGCTGGCTTTTTGATCGTTAATTTCACGTTTCGGGAGCAGATATCCATATATGCTGGTTTCCGGTAAACAGATGTGTTGCTCATTCTCGTACTTATCTGGGGCAAGTCAATACGATAACAGGTACGAAAAAGGGAGCGATTAACTATCGCTCCCTTGTCTTATCCCCTTCAGAGATGGTTAATGTTTCTTATCGTTCATCACAATATAGTGCGGTGAACGAGCACGTGGATGCAGGAAGAAGTGACCTTTCGGTGCGTTCTGGCTGTTAATTGGCTCCAGTGTCACACCGGTATTCGCTTTGCCTTTACGATCGTGGATGGCATAGAGAATAAAGGGCAGGGCAAGTACCACCAGGAAGCTAACGACCAGTAATTCGACATACATATCGGTAGAGTCACCCTGGATATTATCCGGCGGCAGGAAGGAAACAATAAACGCCATGATTGAGGTCAGCAGGCCGACAATAGCCACAACCAGTTTCACGCCTTTACCACCAGGGATATTAAATGTGCGTTTTAAGTCAGGATGTTTAAGGACTAACACAATGTAGCCAATAAACAGCATGAAATAAGCACACAGATAAATCACCACCGTCAGCGCCAGTGCGATCAGGAAGGACATGTTGTTACCACCACCGGTATTGGTGAGGATAATCAAGGCGATAGAGGTAATCACTAGCTGAGAAATAACCAGAGTGACCGGCACGCCATTTTTGTTCATTTTGGCGAACGCTGGAGGTAGCAGGTTTTTCTGCGCTGTGACATACATCCCGCGAGAAGGACCGACAATCCAGGAGGCGATTTCTGCCAGAACACCCAGCAGCAGCAGTGCGGAGATCACGCGAACCGTCCACTCAATTTCCGGTGCTACATGGGACATCAGAACGGTAAAGGTTTGCATTACCCCAGCGGACAGATTGATTTCATTACCCGGAATGACCATCGCAATGGACAAACCACCAACCGAGCTTAAACAGATTGCCGCCACCATCAGCAATAACATTGCCAGCGGATAATCTCGCCCCGGATTGCTCATTTCATTGACGTGGGTTGCGGAGGCTTCTACACCCATATAACTCAATATAAAGGCAACAAACACAACCAGGGTGCCAACTTTAGAGAAATCCGGGAAGAAGGTTTTTGCATCCATTTCGATAGCAACTGGCGCACCGGAGTGCAGATAAATCGCCGCTAATGCAATCAAAATAAATGCGGGTAACAGGATACCGGCAAAGAAGCCGACTTTAGCAATTCGCGCTGTATATTTAGTACCGCCAAACTGAGTTAATGCCAGAACCCAAAGAATGATGAGTGCCGCAATGGTTTTTGTTACCGGGTCTTCATTCAGTGCTGGCCATTTAAGAATGTAGGAGAGTGCCCCTAACACGAAATAGAGCATCGGAATAAAGCCGATAGCGATTTGCAGATAGCCAAATGAGATCGCTGCAAATCCCCATTTTAACCCCAGGGTATTCGATACCCAGGCGAAAACGCCGCCTTCCTCCCAACCGTCCACGGTAGCCATTTCCGCAGCACAGAGTCCAACGGGGATAAACCATAAAATCCCGCCTAATAGCAGGAAGAAAACTAATGAAAAACCGGATGTTGCAAAGGTAGGGTATTCATAAACAGCCATTACCATCGATGCCGTAATAGCGAAGAACCCAAGTAATGTTAGCTGCTTAGCTTTACCTGTCTGTACTGATGTAGCCATATTTTCCCCCTAAAACGGTATTCCTGTCGGAACCGCGCCTGTCTTGTTCTGAAGCGTATTCAGAGCAATATTTTCCATTGCTAATGCCAGTGAACAGACTTTGGAATTTGTCCCGAAACGAGAGCGTTCCGGGACACCGTTACCACTTAAACGTTATCAGGTATGTTTAAAGCTGTTCTGCTGAGCAATACCCTGCAGTTTCGGGTGATCGCTGAGATATTTCAGGGAGGCTTTGTAGTCTTCCAGCAACAGTTCAGCGAAGTCCATTTCGAAACCACGACGGCACATAATACGCATCACCACAATGTCGGTGGCTTCACCGCCGAGGGTAAAGGCCGGAACCTGCCAGCCGCGCAGACGCAGACGTTCAGAGAGGTCATACAGGGTGTATCCCGGATCTTCGCCGTCTTTCAGTTTGAAGCAAACCGCCGGAATACCTTCGTCCGGGCGACCTGTACAGATGAACTCATACGGTCCCAGTTTAGCGATTTCATCCGCCAGGTAAGTGGCGACCTGATAAGAGGCGTTTTGTACTTTGGTGTAACCCTCACGACCGAGGCGCAGAAATTCATAGTATTGCGCAATCACCTGACCGGCAGGGCGAGAGAAGTTGATGGCGAAAGTCCCGATTTGCCCGCCAAGATAGTCAACGTTGAACACCAGTTCTTTCGGCAGTGCTTCTTCATCACGCCAGATAACCCAGCCGCAGCCCAGCGGAGCCAGACCGAATTTATGGCCTGAAGCACTGATCGATTTCACGCGCGGCAGGCGGAAGTCCCAGACAATATCCGGAGCCACGAACGGTGCCAGGAAGCCACCGCTGGCGGCGTCGATGTGCATGTCGATGTCGATACC